>JAIOSY010000203.1 GCA_021107375.1 Sulfurimonas sp. | reverse complement strand
CCGATCTCTGAGATTAGTCCATTTTCAGGTTCACTTTCTAGTACCCCACAAAGAGTATAAAGCTCTTCCTCATCAGTATCAATATTTACAACTTTTACTGTACTTCCAAAACTAACCTTGGCATGTAGAGATTTTGAGGGGTCTATGATTTGTGATTTTTGAATCATCGAGTTTAGATAAAAAAGTCTTTTATCTATAAAACGAAGTTTCTCTTTAGCAGCATGATAATCAGCATTTTCGCTTCTATCACCTTGAGCTGCTGCTACGAGTTTTTCCTCTGCAGTTTTAGGTTTTTCAATCTCTAGTAAAAATTTAAACTCTTCTACTAAAAGATCATAACCTTCAAGAGTCATTGGTTCGTTATTAATGATGAAAACCAACTATGTAGTAAGTTTCTTTATTTTCTAGTTTGTTAATATCTACTTTAAATTTATCGCTAAAATGCTTAATTTTTTCATGTGCTTCTTGTGCTAATTCAGGGCTTGTTGCTTCTACTTTTATTTTAAAACAATCCTCTGAATTTGAAAGTGCAACGAATGATCCATCCACTCTTAAATGATCATGCAAATCCATAATATGTTTTTGAATTTTATCATACCCCACAGTATTATTTTCTATCATTTCAAGTTGTTTCACTAAAGCATCATTTGGTGCATAACCTAATTGTGTTAGCATAGCATCTCTTTGCATTTTTTATTCCTTAAGTTTATTTTTTAGAAGTGCAATTTTAACTATTTGTAAAATTTGTAAAAGATAATAGCATTTTTTTGTAAATATTCAGTCTTGATTTATCTCTATGTACTATAATTAGAGAATATAAAATTAAAGAGAGATAATTATGACTGAAGATATACTAAAAAAAATTAAGCAACTTCCACCACTTCCAGAATCTGCTATGCAGATAGAAGCGGTTTATCAAGATCCAGATAGTAGCTTTAATGATATGGTTAAAATTTTAGAAAAAGATCCTCTTTTAACTGCAGATATTTTAAAAGCTGCAAACTCTCCATTGTATGGTTTTTCTCGTGAAATCAATGCAATCAGCCAAGCGGTTGGTCTATTTGCTATGGGTACAGTTCGTGGTTTTGCACTAGCTTCTATAGTTAAAAAAAGTTTTTCACTTGATTTATCTCCTTATGGGATTAACAACGATATGTTTTCAGCATTATCTAAAAAACAACATGCTCTTGTGACTTCATGGTGTATTAGAAAAGAAAACAGTCTTCTTGGCGTTTTATCTCCTGCTGCCTTTCTTGTTGAGATTGGTAAAGTTTTAATTGCACAACAAATAATCGCTGATAGTAAACAAGAAGAGTTCCGTGATGCATTAGCAGAACTTGGAGATGTTGAAGCTGCTGAGAGACAAGTTATTGGTGTTGATACTCCTGAAGTTTCTGCTACCATCTTTTCTCAATGGAAATTTGAAGAGGGACTTGTTGATGTAATAGGTAACTGTATGAGTCCAGAAAAAGCTGAAGATGAAGATAAAAGAGCTGCTGCAATTCTAATGGCTGTTCGTGTTGCTGTTCCTATCAATGGAGTAGTTACCGATGCTAGTATTGAAGAGGCTAAAGAGGTTATTTCAAAATATGACCTTAATTTAGAAACATTTGAAACTGCTATAGAAAACATTAAATAATATAAAATTTGAAATCTCTACTTATAAGGCTCACTCTTGGTTTGAGTGAGCAAGACATTACTCTTGATGAAAAAGTGCATGTTGATAACTTCATACAAAAAAAATATCTAACTCATAAAAATAACATCTATAAGTTCAACTCTAAATATAGAGCAGGAACATTAGGTCTTATTCAAAATAACACAGCTTATTTAAATGTCATCGGTGAACTAACTCGTGATCTGTTTATTGGTGATGGTGATTTAGCTGATGCTAAAGAGGGTGATTTAGTCATTTCACAAAGATTACTTGGAAAAAAGGGAACTCCATCTGCAAAAATAGTTGAAGTTGTTGGACGAGCTGTTAGCTATAGTATCGGTTATATTATAGTTAAAAATGGAAATAAATCTTTAGTTGACTTAAAGACGGACTATCCTACAGGGGTTGAGCTAACTCAAGAAAAGTTAAACTCACATGCCGAAGGTGATATATTTAAAATTGACAATACAACTTATACAATTATGGAAAAACTTGGAAATATAAGTGATCCAAAAGTTGATGAAAAGATTGTATTGGCTCAGTTTAACAAACATGATGAGTTCGAGCCAGAGGTTTTAGAGATTGCATCATCTTTTAAACCTGTTGACGCTTCAAAATACCCAAAGAGAAAAGACTTAAGAAAACTTCCATTTTGTACTATCGACCCCGTAACTGCAAAAGATTATGATGATGCAATTTATTGGGATGATGAGAACACAACTCTTTATGTAGCTATCGCAGATGTAAGTGAATATGTAAAACCTTTTGGTGCTTTAGATAACGAAGCTATATATAGAAGTTTTTCCATCTATCTTCCTCATCGCTCTATCCCTATGTTACCAAGACAACTTAGTGAGACACTTTGTTCCCTTCAAGCTCATGTAGATAGACTTTCATATGTATTTGAGATGAAACTAGATTTAAACTCTTTAGAAGTTGTAGAGTCAAAAGTTTATGAAGCTATAATCCATTCAGACAGAAGATTTAATTATGAAGAGATTGATGCTTATTTTGAGGGTAAACTTAAAGCTAAAAATTCTAAAGAACAAGAGATATTTAACTACATCACAAAACTAAGAGTTGTAACAGATAAACTAAAAGAAAAAAGATTAAAAATCGGTTATGACTTTCGTTCAACTGAGTTAGAGATGAAAATAGATGAAGATGCAAACTTAGAATCCACATGCCATGCAGAGGAAACACCATCTCATGCTCTCATCGAAGATTGTATGCTCTTAGCAAATAAAGAAGCTGCTGCACAGTTTGAAAGAGGAATATTTAGAATTCATGAACCACCATCTCAGATGAAACTTCAAACTCTTTATCAAGAGTTAGCAGGTATCGGTATGTTTATAGATATAAAAAACTCGATAAAAGAGACTATTACTGAGATTCAAAAACAAGCTAGAGATATGGACTTGGAATCTGAAGTTGATACTTTAATCATCCGTTCACAAATGCAAGCAAGATACGCCCCTCTTAACTCTGGACACTTTGGTCTTGGTTTTGAAGCTTATACTCATTTTACTTCCCCTATTCGTCGTTACTCTGATTTAATCGTTCACAGACTTTTAAAAGCTATCAATAATAACGACACAGAGGAAGGCTCTTATGTTCTTAGGAATATTGAAGCACTAAGTATGACTATTAGTGAGAAAGAGAGAGAAGCTAGTAGCATCGAGGTTGAATTTCAACAAAGAAAGTTTGCAAGATGGGCTAAAGAAAATCTTGAAAAAGAGTTTAAAGCAAGAATAAATGCAACTACACCAGAAATAAAAGCAGAACTTCGAGATGAGATAGAAGGTGCCAGATTAAATATCACTTCAACTGGAGATATAGTTCTTTTTGAAGATGTGATTGTAAAAATTAATAAAGTTGATATTGCAAAAGCTAAAATATTTGCTTCGGTCGT
>JAIOSY010000149.1 GCA_021107375.1 Sulfurimonas sp. | reverse complement strand
TGCTAAACCTAACTTTTATAAAGTAAAAACCCATTAATATGGGTTTTTACACTCTTAAAACTCTCAAACACTCATTTGCAATTTCCAACTCTTCATCTGTTTTAATAACTAATATTTTTATCCCATTAAAAAAAGCACTATCTAAAATTTTATCTCGAATATAATCAGAATTTTCACCAATTCCACCAGTAAAAACTATAGCATCAACATCTCCAAGCAGTGCCATATATGAACCAATATACTTTTTAACTCTTCTTATCATCATATCAAGTGCAAGTTTTGATTTTTCATCTTTAGAGTTTATTAACTCTCGTACATCATTTTTTCCACAAATTCCTAAAAGCCCAGATTTTTTATTTAAAATCTTATCAACCTCATCAACACTTAAGCCCAACTCTTTTTGCAGGTAAATTAAAATTGCAGGATCAATATCCCCACTTCTAGTTCCCATAACTAAACCCTCAAGTGGAGTAAACCCCATAGAGGTATCAATACTTATCCCTTTTTGTATAGCACAAGCACTTGCACCATTTCCAAGATGAAGCGTAATAAGATTTAATTCACTTAAATCCTTTTTTAGTATTTTTGCTGATTCTTTACTTACAAAAGAGTGAGAAGTTCCATGAAAACCATATCTTCTAATCTTATGCTTTTCATACATCTCAAAAGGTAAAGCATAAAGATACGCCTCTCTTGGCATGTGGAAATGAAAAGCTGTATCAAAAACAGCTATTTGAGGAATATTTAGAGCATACCCACATGCCACTTCTATCCCCTCAATATTTGCAGGATTATGCAAAGGTGCAAGAGGTATCAGATTTTTTATCTTTTTAAGAACCTCATCATTTACAATAGTTGGCATGTGAAACTCATCCCCACCATGAACAACTCTATGCCCTATCGCATCTAAAGATGAAAAATCTATATCTAAACTCTCTAAAGCTTCGTGATGAGTTTTAACCTTAGAATTTTTTTCTCCAATATTTTCTACCAATTTAGAGTAAATAAGTTCTTTTGTATCCATATCAAAAAGTTTGAATTTCAAAGATGAACTTCCAGAATTAATAACTGCTATTTTCATTTAATCTGCCCTGCTTGTATCGCTGTTATAGCGATAGTATTTACAATGTCAGCAACTAAACATCCACGACTTAAATCATTTATAGGCTTATTTAAACCTTGAAGAATTGGACCTATGGCGATAGCTTCACTTGAACGCTGAACTGCCTTGTAGGTATTGTTTCCTGTATTAAGATCAGGAAAAATAAAAACATTTGCTTCCCCTGCAACTTTTGAATTTGGCAGTTTTGTTTGAGCAACTTTTTTATTTATAGCTGCATCATACTGAATAGGTCCCTCTACAAGAAGATTTAACTCTCTTTGTTTTACTATTTTAGTAGCTTCTCTAACCTTATCAACATCCACACCAGTTCCACTCTCACCAGTAGAATAAGAGAGCATCGCAACCTTAGGTTCAATCCCAAAAGCTTTAGCTGTATTTGCTGAAGATATAGCTATCTGGGCTAAAGAATCTGCATCTGGATCTTGATTTATTGCACAATCTCCATAAACTAAAACTTTTGTTTTTAAACACATAAAAAAGACACTTGATACTATGGAAATATCTGGCAAAGTTTTAATAATTTGAAGTGCTGGACGGATTGTATCTCCCGTTGAGTGCATTGCACCACTAACCATCCCATCAGCATAACCTAAATACACCATCATTGTTGCAAAATAGTTTACATGTATCATCGCATCTTGGGCACCTTCATAAGCTAAACCTTTTAACTTTCTCAACTCATAAAAAGCATCAACAAACTCTTTCATAAGTTCTGAATTACAGTGGTCTATAATGGTAGCATCACTTAAATCAAGCCCTAGTCTCATATAATTTTCTCGTAATTCATCTTCATTACCAAGTAAAATAATATCAGCAACCTCGCGACGAAGAACAATCTCTGCTGCTCTTAAAATACGCTCATCACTACTCTCAGGAAGAACTATCTTCTTTTTATTTGAATGTGCCATATCAAAAAGTTTATACTCAAACATCATTGGTGTCATTAAATTGTTTTTACTATCACAACTTATTTTCTCTTCTATAGCTGAAATATCTACATTTCCATTAAAAAGACCCAAAGCAAGAGCTATTTTTCTTTCACTACTAACTCTAAGTCTAGATTGAACTTTTACCAAACTTCTAGCTGTTTGATAGGTATCTGTTTCAACGGAAAGAACAGGAATACTAAAACTATCCAAACCTAAAATCAACTTCTCTATATTTGGATGAGTTCTCATGTTAAATGGAAAGATTATTCCAGAAATATTTGGATAAGAGTTAGAATACAAAGCTCCTAAAAGTCCAAGTATAATATCTGAACGATCAGCTGGAACAATAACTAAATCATCTTCCTCTATATGATCTAAAAAATTATCTAAGGTTAATGCTGCAACTTTTGCCCTTTTTATAATTCTAGTACGATCTTCTTCCTTAAATATTACAGGTATTGCATCTAAAGCTTCCATTACATCTTCGATTGTAGGCATATTTAACTCATCAATCTCTTTAAAAAGATAAGTTGATAATTTATAATTTATTAATTTTTTTTGAAGTTCGATATATTTTTCATCATCAAGTCGATTAACAAAAGTGGCAAAATGTGAGCATCCTGCATTAATAGAATTTTCATTTTCCATTAAAATCTCTTCATATATCTCTTGAAGAGTTGATTTTTTCGCATTTATAATATTAATATAAGATGAACCGAAATTTTGAGCAATTTTTAGATTTAAATCGTAGTTGATTGTACGAGTTAAAAATGAACGGCGAATACCCTCACAAAGAACAAAATCGTACTCATTTTCAAGCTTTTTAAACTTTACAATAAGTGCATTTATAAGTTCATTAGTTTTATGCGAAGCTATCATATGTTCAACATATTCTATATCAAAACCATAAGTATCTTCATAAGGCATATCTAAATCATACCTCTGCAAAATAAAGCTTATATCCCCATCTCTAATATCTTTTGAGTATATAATAGGTCGAAAAAATGCAACACGATGAAGATTTCTTTTTAAAATTTCCATTATCCCCATAGATACAAAAAGAGTTCCTGCATTTTTCTCTTGTGCAGATATAAACAGCGATTTTATTTTCATAAGTAGCCTAAGTGTAAAAGATATGTTAGTATATCAAAAAAAGTTGGATTTTATGAAAATAGATACATCAGTATTAAGCCCTAAAGAACTTATGAAAAGTAGATATGATGCATTTGTAAGACAAGATTGGAATTATTTAGTTAGAACTTCAACTAATCAAACTTTAGAAGAGTTAAGTGGTGCAAGTGATATAAAATGGCTAAAATTAAATATTATAAATTCTTATGATAATGTTGTAGAATTCAAGGCTTATTATAAAGAAAATAACAAAACTGATGTTTTACACGAAAAAAGCACTTTTATACAAGAAGATGGCATGTGGAAATATAAAGATGGAGAGTTATATAACTCAAAAATTGAGAGAAATGAACTCTGCCCATGTGGAAGTGGTAAAAAATTTAAGAGATGTTGTGCTTAATAAAGTACACTTTCGCACATGCCAACATTAGCATAATCTTTTAAATACTCTTTCATTATCTCATCATACTTTACTACATCATAAGCTTTATCCGTTATAAAATCAAAGACCCTTAAATGCCTTTTATCTTTTAAAGTTGTTTGAATAGCTACACCAGCATAAGTTATCAAACTACCCTTATCAAAAATTCCAATCATCTGATAATCCATATGTTTCATATCATATATTAAATCTTCAAACTTATCATATGTTAAATCAACTCTAAGCTGAGAAACTAAG
>JAIOSY010000195.1 GCA_021107375.1 Sulfurimonas sp. | reverse complement strand
TTACTATCATGATGAAATATTTCCACCGTCAAGTTCAACTTTGGGGCGAAGATACACAAACACTTTTATCAACTAAAAAAATCGCTATTATTGGCTCTGGTGGACTTGGTTCATCTTTAGCATATGCACTTGGCGCTAGTGGTATTGGTGAGATACATATGATTGATTTTGATGAAGTAAGTCACCATAATATCCATCGTCAAATCGCTTTTAAGGTAGGTGATGAGGGAAAGAATAAAGCTCTTATAAATGCACAAATAATTGAGCAAAGATGCCCTTTTGTAAAGGCTGTTGCACATGATTGTGATTTTAAAACTTGGTCTCTTAAAAATATAGAAGTTGATTTAATTATTGATGCAACAGATAATCTTCCAACTAGAGGAGACATAAATACTTATGCAAAAAAAGAAAATCTTCCTTGGATTTATGGAAGTGTTGAAGCTTTTCACGGTCAGGTAGCTTTTATAGATAAATCATCATTCTCTGATGCTTTTAAGATAATAGATAAAACTCCAGCAGGAATTGCAGCACCTATTGTTATGCATATAGCTTCACTTCAGGCAAATTTAGCACTTAGATTTTTAGCAGGATTAAAAATTAAAAAAGATTTTCTTTATTATCTATTTTTTAATGATGAAGGGGAGTTAGTTACTCAGAAGTTTGGATTGCCAAAGTCATAAAGACTTAGGCAAAAAAATTATAGTTTAGAGATATACTCTGAAATTGCTTTAATCTCATCAGCATTAAGTTTTGCTACTTGACCTTTCATAAGACCTTTCATAGCCCCACCATAAGTTCCATCTTTATAACCATTTAGTGCATTTGTTAATTTCTCAACCGACCAAGCTTGAATAATTTTTGATTTTCCAAGTGCGATTTTTTCACCATTTTTACCATGACAACCAGCACAAGCACTATAAAGAGCTTTAGCATCTATTATTTTTGCTAACTCTTGAGTAACAACCTCTTGAGTAATCTCTTCTACTTCAACAACAAGCTCTTTTTTTACCTCTTCAACTTTTGGTATTTCAACTTTTACATCTTCAACCTTTGGTGTTTCAGCTTTTACCTCTTCAACCACAACCTGCTTAGGCTCAGATTTTTGTACATCGTGTTTACTTGTTTCACCACATCCAACTAAAAAAAGTGCTAAAACTACTGATAATGCTATTTTCATTTTTATTCCTTTATTAAATTTTTTAATCACAACTTGAAGCACTAATCATTTGTCCATAATTAGGAGTATCTTCTTTACCTATAAAAGTATAAGTACCTATGCTTAAAGTATAATTTGAATTGTTAACATCAATACCATTACATATTATAGTTTTACTTTGTTTAAATTTTATAACTATATTCATCATCTTATCTCTTTGAGATGAAGTATAAGTGTTGTATCCAATTGCACACAAAATAATAGCTAAAATTACAGATGAGATAATCAACTTTTGTTGTGAAGTAAGTTCTGTAAAATAGTGTAAAGCTAAAAAGAAAAAACCTACAATTATAATCCCTGCTAAATAAGCCACTAAGCAGTTCCTCTAATTTGATAAGTAATATCACCTGCGCCAAAACCGATAATTAAACCTTTATCTAATACTTCTAAATCTTTTTCATCTTTTATAACTGTAATTGTATTGTTCGCTCTTTTAATTTTATCTGCCATTGTTAGATTATATCTCTGGAACTCTTTTACAAAGTCAATATCTCTAGGTTTCTCACCAGCAGCCCATACAGGAAGTATAATCAACTCTTGCACCCCTTCAAAACATTTAATAAATTCATCTAAATTATCTATAGTTCGAGAATATTTATGTGGTTGCCAAATAGCTGTAATTTTATCAAAACCTTTAAGAGAAGCATACTCTTTTACAGATTCAAAAGTAGCTTTAATCTCCGTTGGATGATGCCCATAATCGTCTATAATAACACGATTGTCTTCAGCACCAACAATATCAAATCTTTTCTTGATACCTTTAAAAGTTAAAAGATTTTCTCTAATCACCTCTATATCCATAGACTCATTTGCCGCTAAAATAGCAAGTGAAGCATCAAGAGCGATATGTTTACCAAAGCCCCAAACATCAAAGCTACCTAAATCTCTAAGTGTAAATCTAGTGTGAGGCTCATTGTTTATGAGAATAAACTCAATATCTGAAATCTCTTTACTTGGGTAAAGCCAGTTTGCTTCAACATCTTTTTTTAGAGTTGATAAAAATTCATCTTCTGCATTTAAAACTCTACAAGATGCTGAGGAAATAAAAGTTTTATATGAGTCATAAAACAGCTCATAATTATAATCATAATATTCCATATGTTCTGGCTCTGCGTTTATAACGATGGCACAATGGGGATTTGAGTTTAAAAAACTTCCATCAGATTCATCTGCTTCAAAAAGCATTGTATCTGTCGTTTCATCATATCTAACATTTGAACCAAAAGCTTTTGATTCTGCCCCAATAATTGCTGAACCATTCATAATAGCAGTTAAGATTGCAGTAGTTGTACTTTTTCCATGAGCACCAGCAACAGCATAAACTTTTCTATCATCAAGAATACGAAGAAGAGCTTCTCTACGAGCAAGAACTTCAATACCTTTTGCTTTAGCTTCAACTACTTCTGGATTATCAGGGCGAATAATTGCAGAATGAACTACTAAATCTTGATTAGTTATAGCAGACTTGGCATGTGGGACTGTTACAGCTATCCCCATATCACGAAGTTTTTTAGTTATTAGAGAATCAGAAATATCAGAACCACTAACTTCATGACCTCGAAAATGCATATATTGAGCAAGTCCAGAGATACCAATTCCACCAATTCCAATAAAGTGTATCTTCATATGCTATTCTCCCTTCTCTTGATATTTATCCAGCAATTTTTGTGCCTCTTTTTTAAAGCTACTTATATAAAAAGTTCCTTTTTGTTGAGTAAGTTCAATATCTGCAATATTTTCTAAAAAATCTTCCATTGATATGTTTTCGCTAGAGGCTATCCAATGAAGTTTTAATGCCCAAGAAAATTTATCATCATTTGTCATTCCACTTAAAACTTCAAAAAGAGCAGAAGCATCTTTTATCGCTCCAGCACTATAATGCTCCATTGCATACTCGTATAAAGCTCTTGTTGTAGCGAAATCTTGAACTTCACTCATATCCATTTTTCTATGGCTTTCAAGTGTTTCAGTCAGCTTTTCTAGTGCCATATCAAGAATATTTGCATAAAAAGCTTGAAGTGTCTCCTCATCAAAAACCTCATGAGCCTCTTGCTCTAAAATATATAGTGATGCTATATCAGAATCTTGTTGTGCCTTTAAAACTTTTGCTTTTAGCTCTTCTATCTTACTCACCTAAACACTCCTTAATTCTGCTTAATGCATCTCTTGTTTTTTCTTCATTTTCCACTAATGCGATTCTGATGTAATCTTTTCCAGGATTTTTACCATTAACATCTTCTCTTGCTAAAAATTCCCCTGGAAGGACTTTTACATTGTACATCTGGAAAAGCTTAACCGTAAAGTCTATGGCATGTGGAACCCTCATCCAAATATAAAATGTGGCATGTGGAATCTCTGTACCTAAAATCTCTTTTGCAATCTCAAAATTTTTCTTGTAAATCTTTCTAGAACTCTCAACATGAGCCTCATCTAACCAAGCTGCTGCTGCTGCACTTTGAAGTGGAAGTGGAGATGCACAACCAACATAAGTTCTGTACTTCATATACTCTTTTAAAATTTTCTCATCACCTGCAATAAAACCGTTTCTAAGTCCAGGTGCAGATGAGCGTTTTGAGATAGAATTAATCACTAACATATTTTTAAATGTTGTATTTCCCACATGCCAAGATGCTTCTAAAAGTGATGGGATAGGCTTGTCTGTATAAATCTCGCTATAACACTCATCATTTAGTAAAACAAAGTCATGTTTAAGTGCTAAGTAAACCCACTCACCTAGTTCATCTAAAGTTAAAACCGATGAAGTTGGGTTATTTGGATAGTTTAAAATCACCAAGTCACATTCCGAGAGTTGCTCTTCATCTATCTCAGGTTTAAAGTTATTTTCCTCTGTAAGATTTAGATGGATTGTCTTTGAACGAGTCGCAATCGCAGCCTCCTCATAAATCTGATAAAAAGGGTTTGTAAATGCCATGACAGGCTCTTTTACATCAAAAAGTAAAAACTGAGGAAAATTAAAAAGAACCTCACGAGTTCCAAAAGTTGGAATAATTTGAACATCACTTAATTCAGTATTAAATCTCTTTTTAAAAAAATCTCTTTGAGCTTCTCTAAGATTTACTTCACCAGAAGTTTTAGGATATTTTTTTAGTAAGTCAGTGTTATTTGATAGTGAATCTTGAATAAACTGAGGTGTCTCAAACTGAGGCTCACCAATAGTCAAAACAGAAGGTTTATACTCAGAATTTGGTGTAATATTTCGCAGTAAATTATTTAGTTTTTCAAATGGATATGGTTCAAAAGTCATAGTTTTCTTCACTTTGATTAAATTAATGCAATTATATCGAAAGTTTATAAGAGGTTGATTAATAGTATTTTTATGTATAATGTCATCAATAATATTACATAGCAATTGAGGAAAAACAATGAGCATCTACAGAGAATACGACATCCGAGGAATATACGAGAAAGAGTTAAATGAGCAAAGTGTAACTCGTATCGGTTTTGTTTTAGCTTCAAAAATCAAGGGTGAATATGTAGCTGTAGGTTATGATGCAAGAAGTCACTCACCTATCCTTTTTGAGTACCTTGTTGCAGGACTTAATGCTGGTGGTAAAAAAGTTCTTGGGATGGGGCTTGTTCCTACTCCTGTTAACTATTTTACTAACTATCAAGAGTGGGTAATAGATGGTATTGGTATTACTCCGTCCGCTTCTGTAATGATTACAGGCTCTCACAACCCTAGTGAGTACAATGGTTTTAAAATCACAGTTGATAAAGCACCATTCTTTTCTGATGATATTTATGCTTTAGGTCGCGAATGTGAAGCTATGGATTCAATCCCACATGCCAAGACTAGAGAAGTTACCGAGATAGACGCAGTTACAAGATATATTGACTTTTTAGTTAGTGAATTTCAACATCTAAAAGCTATGCCTACAAAAATCGCTTATGATTGTGGTAATGGTGTTGCTGGTGTTGTTACTGAAGATATTTTTTCTCGTTTAGAACTTAAAACTACTGGACTATATATTGAACCAGATGGAACTTTTCCAAACCATCATCCAGACCCGTCAGAGGAGCATAACTTACAAGATGTTAAAAAACTTTTAGCAAATGGTAACGATATAGCTTTTGCTTATGATGGTGATGCAGATAGAATCGCAGTTTTAACTCACAAAAATAATATTAAGGGCGATATGATGGCTCTTCTTTACTCTATGAAAATGGATAAACCTACTGTTGTTGGTGAAGTTAAATGTTCTCAGGTTATGTACGATGAACTTACTCGTCGCGGTTGTAATACTATTATGTACAAAACTGGACACTCAAACCTAAAAGTAAAAATGAAAGAAACAAATGCTGACTTGGCATGTGAAGTTTCAGGTCATGTATTTTTCAAAAATCGTTACTTTGGTTATGATGATGCAATCTATGCAACTCTTAGAATGTTAGAGTTAATTCATGATGGAATTGACTTAGATGCAGAACTTGCAAAACTTCCAAAAGTGTTCTCAACAGAAGAGATTAAAGTAAAGACAACTGAAGATGAGAAGTTCAAAATCATCGATAAAGTTAAAGAATTACTTAAAAACCCACATGCCGACTTCCCAACTATTAAAGATATTATAGATGTAGATGGTGTTCGTATTAACTTTGAAAATGGGTGGGGATTAGTTCGTGCTTCAAACACAACACCAGTTCTTGTAACTCGTTTTGAGTCCACTTCAGAAGATGAGGCAAAACTTTATGAGAAAGCAATAAACGACTTGATTAAAAAAGCACAAGACTCACTTTAACCTTATTTCGATATAATTCATTCAATATAAATTATAACCTTTAAGGAAAGAAATGAAAACTCATACTATTTTAATGCCTCTTGATATGCACCTTCATCTTCGTGATGCTGTGATGCTTGAAACTGTTGCTCCACTTACTGCTTATTCGTATAGTGGTGCTATAATTATGCCAAACCTTGTTCCACCAGTTACAACTTTAGAAGATGTAAAAGCTTACAAACAAAGAGTTATGGCAGCTGTTCCAAATGATAACTTTGAACCATATATGACTATATTTTATAAAAACTATGACAAGGCATTTTTAGAAAGTATTGCTAGTGAAATAGTTGCGATTAAACTATATCCTGCTGGGATTACAACAAACTCTGAGGGTGGAGTTTCTTCATTTGACATTGAAGAGATGCGTCCAACTTTAGAAGCTATGAGTGAGTTAGAGATTCCACTTTGTGTACATGGTGAAACTGATGGTTTTGTTATGGATAGAGAAGCTGAGTTTATGCCTGTTTATGAACTTTTAGCTAAAAATTTTCCTAAACTTAAAATAATCATGGAGCATATCACAACAAAAGCTGCTGTTGATATGTTAGATAAATATGAAAATCTTTATGCAACTATCACTGTTCATCATCTACTTTTAACTCTTGATGATGTAATTGGTGGGATGATGATGCCTCATCACTTTTGTAAACCTATTGCAAAAAGACCAGAGGATTTAGATGCACTTTTAACTGTAGCTCTATCTGCTCATCCAAAAGTTATGTTTGGTTCAGATTCTGCACCACACCCTCAACATGCAAAAGAATCATGTGGATGTGCTGCTGGTGTATTTACTGCACCAATCTCACTTCAACTTCTATGTGAAATATTTGAACAATATGATAAACTTGATAACCTTCAAGCTTTTGTAAGTGATAATGCTCAAAATATTTATGGAATATGTCCAGAATTTAAAGAAGTAACACTAGAAAAAAGAACTTTTGTAGTACCTGAAAAATATGGTTCAGTTGTACCAATGTACGCAGGTGAAGCTATCGCATGGGCTATTGAGAGTATTGATTAAAATTCTCCTTTTAGAAGATGATCAACTTTTAGCTGAAACTCTTGTTGATTTACTTGAAGATGAAGATTTTGAAGTAAGTCATGTACCAAATGGTCAAGAAGCATTAAATACTATCTTTAAAGAGAAGTTTAATTTATACCTGCTAGATATAAATGTACCTCTTATAGATGGACTTACACTACTCAAAGAGTTGAGAGATTCAGATGATAACACTCCTGCCATTTTTTTAACATCTCATGCAGATAAAGAGATACTTCGTAATGGTTTTTTAAGTGGTGCTGATGACTATATAACTAAACCATTTGATAATGATGAATTATTACTTAGAATACAAGCTATTTTGAGACGAAATAAACCCAAAAAAGTACAATGTATAGGTTTACTTTGTCATGATGAAATTCATAAAAGAATTCTTTATGACAAAAAAGAGTTAGAGCTTTCAAAAAAAGAGTATGAACTACTTTTACTTCTAATGGCACATGCCAATGCTCCCGTTCCAAAAGAACTTATTTTAGATGAACTTTGGAGTAGTTGTGAATCTGGCAGTGATGGAGCTGTTCGTGTTTATATTAATCGTATCAAACAACTTCTTCCACAAATTAAAATAGAAAATATTCGTGGTATAGGCTATAAACTTGTTTCGTAATCTTCGAATAAATATTTTTATATACTATTTCACAACAGTAACAACATTTTTAATAATTCTTTACTACGCACTAGAGATAATAAAAATTCAAAATATAGTTTTACTTGCGACAATAGTAATTTGTTTTGTAATCTTATCTTCTATTTTTATATCAAAACTTGCTGTTGACCCTTTGAGTGAACATGTTAAAAATCTTCAAAATCTTTCAAAAGAGACTTTACATGAACTAAATCTACCAATTAGCACAATAAAAACAAATTCTCAAATGATAAAAAAAAACTTGACGAACGAGAAAGCACTTAAGAGATTAGCTAGAATAGACTCTGCTTGTATAATGCTACAACAAAGATACAATGAACTAGATTATATGATTAAAACACAAACTTTACAAGAGATAGAAGAGAATTTTGATTTAGCTGATTTAGTCAATGAAAGAGTCGGATTTTTAACATCTATCTATCCACATATAGATTTTATTGTCGAGCTCAAATCTACACAAATAGTAAATGATAAGATAGGACTATCAAAAGTCATTGACAACATCATAGATAATGGTGTAAAATACTC
>JAIOSY010000196.1 GCA_021107375.1 Sulfurimonas sp. | reverse complement strand
TTCCTCTGTTAGGTGATATACCTGTTTTAGGATATTTATTTAAATATGAAGAAAAAATAAAAACTATTCAAGAATTAATTATTATTATTAAGCCTCGTATTATAGATAAAGCTGATAGTAAACTTTCTCTTAAAGACTTAGGTTATAATGGTATTACAGATGCTCTTTTTGAAAACAATTCATCTGTTTCAAAAAAACTTGTTGATGTTGATTTAAAGTAATTTAAATATGGAGTCTAGTATATTTGAGAGTTCTAAAAATGTTTTTTTAGATATAGTTAATGCTGGTGACTATGTTCAACTAGATAGAGTATCTACTATATATCAATCTTTAAAGGACTCTGTAAATAAACCACTTAAAATGATACTTTTATATGGTAAACCTGGTACAGGCAAGAGTATGTTTTTAAAAAAACTTTACCACGATTTATCTAATACAAAAAGAGTTCATTTATATCAAACACCTATCTTAGATGATAGTGAGTTTTTTAAAAAGTTAGCACATGATCTTTTGGATGTTAAATATAATGGTGAGTTAAATTTCACACAATTTATGAAAGTTATTGAAGAACATGATGTAGATGAGATTCCTATTATACTCCTAGATGAAGCTCAACTTTATTCGGGTAGTTTAATGGAAAAAATCAGGCTACTGTCTGATACTAGAAAAATGAAATTTGTTATTATTTTACATAAAACAGAAAAAGAAGATTTAATTGCTAAAGAGCATTTTCAAACAAGAATTTGGGAAACCATAGAGTTAGAAAATGCTTCAAGCACTGAGTTAAAAACATATATACAAAAAAAACTTATGAAGGCAAATTGTTTTGATGCAGCGAATATGTTTGGAAATAAATCTGTAAACTTAATACATAAATTGACAAATGGAAACTATAGAGATACAAATAAACTTCTTTATACCCTTTTTGATATATATTTACAATACCTAGAAAATGATAGATCAAAAATAAATATAAATCAGGTATCAAATAAAATTATAGAGATGTCTGCAATACAAACTGGATTAATAGATGCTTAACTTACATGAATTAGAATCAAGATGGCTACGCTATAAAATCAAATCATATGTTCCACATGCCGTTATTACAATTAGCCTTTTTGTTATAGTTTTTGTAATATCTTTACTAGATTTTAATAATACTAAAAAAGAGATAAAGATTACTAAAGTAATAGAAAAAATTCAAAAACCAATAATACCTGAACAGATACCTGTTATTGTAGAGAGTAAACCAATAATACCTGAACAGATACCTGTTGTTGTAGAGAGTAAACCAATAATACCAGAACCAACTAAAAAAGAGATATTAACAATAGATGTAAATGAAGAAAAAAATAATGAAAACACAAAAACAGTAATCTCTCCATCTTTAGATTTTATGAATACAATAAGTAGTAGTTCTCCAAGATATTATAATGAAAACAAAACTATCATAAAAAAATCTAAAGTTTATACACAAAAAGTTAAAGTGACTAAGCCTATTATAAAAACACCAAAAATAGAAAAAAAGGTAGTGATAGAAGTAGAGGTACCTAAGATAGAAGTTGTTAAAAACAATAGCATTAAAATAAAAAGACAAAACACTCAAAATGATATTCAACATGTTATTAAAAGGTTTAAAAAATCAAATAATCCAGCTCTTAGCCTTTTTGTAGCAAAAAAATATTATGAACTAGGAGATTATAACCAAGCATATAACTATGCACTTATTACAAATGAAATAAATAATGATATAGAGGATAGTTGGATTATTTTTGCTAAATCTCTTGTTAAATTAAACAAAAAACATCAAGCAATAAAAACTTTAGATAGGTTTATTAAACATACACATTCACATAAAGCAAAATTATTGTTAGATAATATAAGATTAGGAAAATTAAAATGAAAATAATTTTAGCTTTATTAATCTCTATAATATTATATTCAGACACTAAACAAAATATGTTTGCTCTTTATCAGAATCAAAAATACAAAGAGGTATGTAATATAGGCTTTAACAACTTTAGATATAATAATAAAGATGGAGAGTATGTTTCATTATATGCTTTTGCGTGTTTGAAATCTGACTATATAGATAGGTTAGCAGTTCCTATAAGCATCCTTAAATTTTCTAAAGAAGCTAGATCGAACTCTGCATACTTTTCGATTATACTTATGCAAAAGAAATTACTTTATCATTCATTAGTTGATGGTTATAGTTTATCTAATCTTAATTTACCAACAACAGACTATATTTTATCAAAGGTTTTTGACCTATATGTAAAATTAGGTAAACATGAAGCGAGATCGTTTTATTTATTTGATGATGCTCAAGATAATAAACTGACATATAAGCTGTATCTGAGTAAAAGCAATAAAATTTATAAAATGGTAATTGAAGAGTTTTATGACTCAGTAGTTATTAAAAAACATATCTACTGGTAAAATAAAAGGCGAGGCTTACAATGGATAAGATAACAGAAGATTTACTTAACACCGGTGCCATTATGCAAAGGCAAGTTGATAGACTTCTTTCGCAAGGGATTAGTGAAAATCTAATCCTCAGAGACATTACACTATCTGGATTTATGACAATGGATAGGCTGGTTAGATTTATTGTCCAAAAGATAAGAAATGGAGATTATGATCTTTCCATTATTGACAATTATGACTATATACATGAAAAAACTGTATTAGAAAAATTAGCAAGTGAATTAAATTTAAAATATATAGATTTAGATTCTATAGATATGGATTATCTATTAGCGAGTAGAGTTCCCCTTTCACAACTACAAAAACATGATGCTCTTCCTATTTTTGAGGATGATTTAAGTGTAACTATCGCTATTAATGACCCTTTAGATATTCAAGTACAAGAATCTCTTCAAAGACTTTTTCCAAAAAAACCTATAAAAATAGCTCTTGCAACAAAAAAACAAATATCATCATATCTTTTTAAAATTGAACTCAAAGACAGTGTAAAAGGTCTTGTAAAAAAGATAAGAGATGAACTTAATTCTATTACTTCATTAGAAGAGCAACAAGAGGCTTCATCTATACTACTTTTAATAGATGTTATTTTAAAAGCATGTATTAATAGTAGAGCTAGTGATGTTCACATTGAACCAACTGAAAAAAACTGTTCTGTTCGTGCTCGTATTGATGGAAAATTAACCGAAGTATTTATTTTTGAAAAAATGATTTACCCTCCACTTGCATCAAGACTTAAATTATTAGCTAACTTAGATATTGCAGAAAAAAGAAAGCCACAAGATGGTCGATTTTCTACTGCTGTAGGATCAAAAGAGTATGATTTTCGTATATCAACATTACCTATACTCTATGGCGAATCAATAGTTATGAGGGTTTTAGATAAACAAAAAGCTATGGTAAGACTTGAAGATGCGGGTATGGATAGTGAAAGTTATCACAAATTATTAAAAGGTCTTCAAGCACCTTATGGTATCATATTAGTAACTGGTCCTACAGGAAGTGGTAAAACGACTACTCTTTATGGTGCGTTAAATGAGCTTCGTAATATAGAAGACAAAGTTATTACAGTTGAAGATCCTGTAGAATATAGAATGAATCTTATCCAACAAGTTCAGGTTAATCCTAAAGTTGGATTAAGTTTTGCTGATGCTCTTCGTTCTATATTAAGACAAGATCCCGATAAAATAATGATTGGGGAGATTCGAGATCAAGAGACATTGGAGATAGCTATTAAAGCGGCTCTAACAGGACACTTAGTTATTTCAACTCTGCATACAAATGATTCGGTTAGTGCAATTCCTCGTATGGTTGATATGGGGATTGAGCATTATCTAATTTCTGGTGCATTAGTAGCTATTCAAGCGCAAAGACTTATTAGAAAAATATGTAAGCACTGTAAAATAGAAGAACAAGTCCCAGCTTCAACAATGGAGGAGTTTAAAGAATTTATTCCAAAAAATACAAAATTTTTTACAGGTAAAGGATGTAGAGAGTGTAATGACTCTGGATATATGGGAAGAGAGATGATATGTGAAGTCTTAAATATTTCAGAAGATTTATCTTCTCTTATTGCTAAAGGTGCTTCAAAAGAAGCTTTGCATGAACAAGCAGTAAAAGATGGTTTTACAGGAATTTTTGAAAATGGAATTCAAAAAGCTATTGATGGAGTTACTAGCTTAGAAGAGATATTAAGGGTGGCAAAAGGATGAAGTATTTTATCGCAACAGTTCTTGCAAAAGGCAAGAAAGAAGAGTTACCTATTTATGCTAATACTAAAAAAGATGCAACCGAATATGCTAAGGTAAAGTCTCCTGGTATTATCCTAAAAGTTATTGAATCAACAGAACCATTTGATGCTCAGTTGATAAGATTTAAAACAAATTTTTTCAAAAATATTAAAAAACAAAAAATTAAACCAGATGCGCTTATTGCAGCGATTAGACAACTTGCTGTTATGACAAATGCTGGTATCTCTATTTATGATTCACTTAGCGAAATTGCTAGTGCTACAGATGATGAAACACTAAAAACTGTTTTTGCTAAATTAGCAGAGGATATAAATTCTGGTTATTCACTATCAGCATCAATGGAAAACTTTAGATTTGAACTTGGAAATTTAACAATTGCCATGGTAAATCTTGGTGAAAAAACTGGTAATCTTGATGAAGCATTATACTCACTTGCAGATATGCTTGAAGAGATTCGTGCTAACTTTATTAAGTTTAAAAAAGCGATGGCATACCCTAGAAATGTAATGATTGCTATGGCAGTAGCTTTTACTATTTTAATCTCATATGTTGTTCCTGAGTTTAAAGTAATTTTTGAAGAATTAAATGCCAAACTTCCATTACCAACCAGAATCCTACTTACACTTGAATTTCTATTCAATAACTATGGTCCTTATGTTTTAGCAGGGTTAGCAACAACCTTTTTATTTTTTAAATATCTTATAAATAACTACAGAGATATAAAGTATAAATGGCATGAACTTCTCCTAAAAACATATCTTATAAAAGATATTATTAAATTTTCAACACTTAGTAGATTTACTCTTGTTTTCTCAGAGTTAATTAGAGCAGGTATACCTATCGCTGAAGCACTTGATACATCTATTGATATGATAGATAATCTTCCACTAAAAACTAAACTACTAACCGTTAGAATGACAGTTGAAAAAGGTGGTACATTAAATCACGGTTTAGACGAAACAAAACTATTTGAAAATATGATTATTCAAATGGTTAGAGCAGGTGAAGATAGTGGTACTCTTGATACTATGATTAAAAAAGTTGCTGAATATTATAAGATGAGATTTGATGCAATTATTGATGGCTTAAGTGAAGCTATTGAACCGATTATGCTTTTTATCATTGCTTCTATGGTTATCTTGCTAGCTCTTGGTATTTTCCTACCAATGTGGGATATGGGTAATGCTGTTCAAGGTAGAATGTAGCTAAAGTCTCTACTCTTGACTTACTAATCTATCTAGCTTAGATAAAAACTCTTTCATACTATTTTCATCTGATTTTAGTTTGTAAAGAGTTTTGTCACTAAAAACTTTTTGCACAATATCAACTCCACATCTCAAACATTCATATTCTACTTTTCTAAGGTTTGTATATTCAAAAGATATAGTTTTAAAAATCTCTTCTTTATACTCTTTTAAATTAGCAGACTCTAATACTAAATTTGTAGCATCACTATATGCACGAACTAAGCCACCAGTACCAAGTTTAGTACCACCAAAATACCTAACAGTAATTATTGCACTATTAATTACATCAGCACCCTGAAGAACCATTAAAGTTGGTTTACCAGAAGTTCCTTTTGGTTCACCATCGTCACTAGAGTGTTCAACTATTTGATTAAATTCATTAAGATACCTATATGCTGTAACAAAATGTCTTGCTTTTGGATGGGATTGTTTTAATTTTTGAAGAGTTTGTTCATATATGGCATGTGGGACTAAATGCGCTATAAACTTAGATTGTTTAATCTCTAGTGTATTTGTGTAGTGCTTATCTACAAAATTCATCTATACTCCACATGCCAAGAAAAGATTATGCTAAATTTGTAAAAACTTTTTGCACATCCTCATCATCTTCTAATTTTTCTAAAATTCTATCTATCTCTTTTTGTTGAGTTTCATTAAGAGTCATAGGTGTATTTGCCATTCTCTCTAAATGAGCTTTAGTAATCTCTATATCCATACCCTCTAGTGCCTCAGTAAGAGTTCCAAAACTTGTATAATCACCAGTAACAATAGCAACACCATCTTCTGCTTCAATCTCTTCAAGACCAGCATCAATAAGCTCTAATTCTAACTCTTCAATATCCATATCCTCTTTCATCTTAAATTCAATAAGAGCTTTTCTTGAAAACATAAATTCTAAAGAACCATTAGTAAGAAGTTCACCTTTATGCTTAGAAAGAATATTTTTAACATTAGCAACTGTTCTAGTATTATTATCAGTCATACACTCTATAAAAATCAAAACACCATGTGGTGCTTTACCCTCAAAGTTAACTTCAAGCATATTCGCACTATCTTTTGCACTTGCTCTTTTTATAGCAGCCTCAATATTATCTTTAGGCATATTTTCAGCTTTTGCATTTAAAATAGCTGTACGAAGTTTAGAGTTCATATCAGGGTCACTACTTCCCTCTTTGGCTGCCATTGTAATGATTTTACCAAGTTTTGGAAACAACTTAGACATTGCTCCCCATCTCTTAAGTTTTGATGCTTTTCTATATTCAAATGCTCTACCCATAATATCTCCCTAACTAATTTGTATAATATTTAGTGAATCACCTTCACTATAATCTACTTTTATTTTACTTTTTTCTTTCTCTTTTATTAGATTAAATGAGAGTTCTCTCATCTCTAAATTATCATTTTTAACTAATTCTATCTCATATCCAACAAGAGAATTACCAAGTGCATCTACAATTTTTGAACTTAACTTCAACCAATGTCGTTTGCACATCTCTTCCTCTTCAAGATAAAGCCCACTTTCATCAAAACTTATATTTTCAACATTTAAGGAAACTTTGTTTAGCTTATCAAATAATCTTTGAGACTCAACAAAACTACTCTTTAAAATTTCATAATCTTCTTCATTTATCATTTTTTACACTTTATTTAAAATCAAAGATGTATAATACCACATAAGGAACTCATATGAGATTAAGTTTTAAACTAAAACACCATTTTTTTAGTGCCTTTCGTGAATTTTTTGTTCATCATCATGGTTCTTTGGATTTTCGTGCAAAAATTTTTGCACTAGTTATTGCAGCAAATGAAGAATCAACTGTTAAAAGTTATGTTATTGTAAAAAATATTGGTTTAGATATTTATAATAATGATGATGAAAGAGCGAATCTTCTTATGATTACAACAAAAGAAAAAGTAACTAAAGTTAGAGAAGACAATGGGCTAAATATTGATATTTTAATAGCAAGTATCCAAAAAGAGTTAAAGATAGTTCCAAGATACGCTAAAAAAATTGATACAAAAGAACTTAAACAGCTATTACCATTAACCTATGATGAAGATACAATCTCTTATCAAGAAAATATTTTAGAGTTTTTAGAAAATCTAAAAAATGAAACTCTTCAAACTAAAGAGGTTCAAATTAAAAAAGATGAAGAGAAACTAAAAATTTAAATAGAAAATTTCTCTTTATCAAAAAAACTATCAACAGATATATTTTTAAATGCAGCATTCATACTCGTAAAAAGAGAAGGATACTCTTTTTCCATCTTAGCTAACATCTTTTTAGTATTTGCTCTGGCATGTGGCATTTTTACATCAAATCGCATTGCTGGACAAGCCTCATCACCAATAGCACTTATATCATTATCATCAACAAAAGCACGAAGTTGTCTTTCCCTCATTTGAATAAGAGGACGAATAACAATTAAACCATTCTCAGCTCTGTATTTAGGAGCTAAACTTCTCATCTGACCATTATATATAAAGTTCATAAAGAAACTCTCTGCAGCATCATCCATATTATGTCCAAGGGCAACCTTATTACATCCATGCTCTTGTGCAGCAGTATATAAATACCCACTTCTCATTCTTGAGAAAAAACTACAAAATGATGAATTTTT
>JAIOSY010000265.1 GCA_021107375.1 Sulfurimonas sp. | reverse complement strand
TTTATGAAAACAGTTTTACTTTTTTTACTCTCTTTTACTCTATCTTTCTCTTCATCATTTTTAATGCCAGATGAAGCTTTTATCCCACATGCCAAACTAAATGATAAGATGCAAATTGAAGCAAGTGTGAAGATAGCTAAAGGTATTTATCTATATGAAGATAAATTAAAGCTTGAACTTATTGATAACAATGAGATAAATATAGCAGATATAAAAGCACCAAAAAGTGTTGAGTACCATGATGAAAAAGTATTTCTTAAATCGCCAGAATTTTTACTTACCCTTAAAGCAAATTCAAATGTAAGTGGTACTAAAACTATAAAATTTAAAATATCTTATCAAGGTTGTTCAGAACAGGGATTATGTTACGAACCACTTAGTAAAATTTATGAACTAAAAGTAGATAGTTCTAAACTTGAAAAATCATTACTTAAACTGCAAATGAAACCATTAAATATTCAAACACTTAGCAAAGCTACAAAAAATATTGAAGAGGAGATTGAACTCTCAGAGAGTGATGCTATTGCAGATACTATGAAAAATAGTAATATTGCCATTATACTTCTTACATTTTTAGGTTTTGGGCTTTTACTAGCTTTGACTCCTTGTGTATTTCCTATGATTCCAATAATCTCAGGAGTAATTATCTCTCAAGGTAAAGATATAACAACAAAAAAAGCTTTTATACTTTCAGTGGTTTATGTCTTAGCAATGGCAGTGGCTTATACTATAGCAGGAGTTTTAGCAGGACTTTTTGGAGCAAATCTTCAAGCTGCACTTCAAACTCCATGGGTTATCTACTCTTTTTCAGCTGTTTTTGTTGCACTCGCTTTTAGTATGTTTGGATTTTATGAGTTAAAACTACCTGATTCTTTAGTTACAAAAGTAAGTTCACATGGAAATAAAGGTGGTTATATCGGTGTAGCTATTATGGGCTTTTTATCAGCTTTAATCGTTGGTCCTTGTGTAGCTGCTCCACTTGCTGGTGCCTTAGTTTATATTGGTCAAACTGGTGATGCTATTCTTGGAGGAATGGCACTTTTTGCTATGAGTATCGGAATGGGGATTCCACTTATCGCTGTTGGTATTAGTGCTGGTAAATTTATGCCTCGTCCTGGCATGTGGATGACAATGGTTTCAGCTATTTTTGGTGTTATGATGCTTGGCGTTGCTATTTGGATGTTAGAGAGAGTTGTAGATAGTTATGTAACTATGCTTCTATACGCAATTTTAGGGATTGGTTTTTCCATCTACCTTGGTGCCTTAGAAAAAGGTGGTCATCTCTTTAAAAAGTCTGTTGCTATAATTCTTTTTGCCTACTCTTTAGCACTTTTAATGGGTGTTCTTGGAGGCTCAACAAGTATGGCTAAACCTTTAGAATTTTTAAAACCTCAAGCTGTAAGCTCTTTAGTTGAAACTAAATCTCAGCATGTGGAGTTTATAAAAATAACTTCACTAGATGAACTCGACAAAGTAATAGCTAAAAATCAAGGTAAAAAAATTATGCTTGATTTTTATGCTGATTGGTGTACTTCATGTAAAGAGTTAGAAGAAGTTACATTTAAAGATGCAAAAGTAAAAGCAAAACTCTCTGAATTTGTTTTAGTTAAAGCAGATTTAACACAAAATAGCCAAGAAAATAAAAAACTTAGTAAAAAATATGGAGTTTTTGGTCCCCCAGTGATTATCTTTTTTGATGAAAACACAAAAGTTTTAAAATCAAAAACTATTATTGGATTTGTTGAGCCTGATGCGTTTTTAACTCATCTAAATAAGTTTTAAGCTTCAATAATCCTAGCAACATTTTTAGAACTTCCATTTTCTAAATAGCCTCTCAGGGCTTTTGAATCATCTAAAAAATTATCTCTGTTAAAATTACTATAAGATTCTAATAAATTCTCAGCACTAACATCATCTTGTATAAACTCTGGATGGATTGCTCTGTCATTAAACTTAGAAAACATAATATTTCCAAGCCCAAGATAATCAAGTTTTACAAGCCTACTAGCAATAAAATAATCAAATGACTTTGCGATATAACTCAAGATAAATGGAGTACCAATAATAGAAGCTTCAAGAGTAGCCGTTCCACTACAAATAAAAGCAAAATCAGCCTCTAAAATAGCCTTATGAGAGTCATAAACTACTTCAAAATTTGATAAATCTCCATACACTTCAATTATCTCATCTTTTGTAAAATACTCAGGGATTGCTATAACAGCTTTTACATCTAATTTCTTTCTAACTTCATGAAAAACTGGCATTAGCTTACTAATTTCGCCTTTTCTACTACCAGGCATAAAAAGTATATTTTCTATTTTATCATTTAACTTATCTTTAAACTCATGAATCTGGTCAAGTAAAGGGTGTCCAACATAAGTTATTGGTGCATTCTCAGGATAGTAGTCTTTTTCAAAAGGTAAGATAGAACAAAGCTTATCAATAGTTTTTGCTAAAACTGGAATCCGTTTTTTCTTCCATGCCCATGCTTGAGGTAAAATGTAGTAAATTATCTCAACATCTGGATATTTTTTCTTGATTTTTTTAGCAAGTGGCAGATTAAACCCTGATGAATCTATCAGTAAAACCTTATCAACTCCACATGCCAAGTCCACCATTTGAGCATTTAGTTTAAAGAAAAATCGTATCTTTTTTATCACATCAACAAAACCCATAATCGCCAAACTTCTTAAATCTACGATTGGGGTTCCAAGTTCATTATCAAAAATTCCGATAAATTCCACATCTGCACTCAACTCTTTTTTTAATGATTTCAGATGTATATTTGCAGAGTGCTCTAGTGCACTAACTAAAATTTTCATGAACCACAATCCCCCACTGTATCAAAAGTAAAAAAATCAATAAAAAAAGATAAATAAAACGCAATTCTAAGCCTTAATGATTTATAATATTAAAATTATATCAAAGGTGGACTAAAATAATGGTTATATCAAATGCAATAATTTGTGATGTAAACGGCGAGAGAAAAGCTGATATTCGTATAGAAAATAATGTTATTGTTGAGATTGACTCAAACTTAACAGATTCAGAAATAATTGATGCTAAAGGTTCTTACTTTATTCCGTCTTTGATTGACACAAATATCTCACTTAAAGATTCAAATCTAAATGCAAAAAATATAAAAACTATTTCAGATGAAGCTTTACTTGGTGGAGTTGGACATGTAGTTTTAAATCCAAATAGTACCCCTGCTATAGATAATGAAATAGTTTTAGAATTTGCCCAAAATTCGATTAGAGATTTAAATGGTACAAAAATTGATTTAATGTTAAACTCTTTACAAGAAGATACAAGCTTATCGGATATTGCAATTTTACTTAAAAAAGGTGTAATCGCTCCATATATGAGTACAATCGCTAAAAATGATGTAGTAATAAAAATAGCTGAGTATGTTCAGATGTATGATGTAACTCTATTTTGTAAGGCAGAAGACAACTCACTTATAAAGAGTGGGGTTATG
>JAIOSY010000037.1 GCA_021107375.1 Sulfurimonas sp. | reverse complement strand
GGTGATTCCAGGGATTAATTCAAAAGCTGGAGCGATGACGCTTCCTGCAGGAAAATTAAAAATGGGAATCAAAAATATCTCTTTTAAAAGAGACAGTATGTTCAATGGAACTAATGAAGTTAAAAATAATGAAAACCTAAATGCAAGTGCAAATGTCACTCTTCTTGGAGCAATATATGGTATCACTGACAGATTTGATATAAAAGTTATCGTACCTTATAAACATATAGATGCAACAGCACAATTAGGACCTAATAATGTTGCCATTGACAACAAAGGTCTTGGAGATATTATCGTTATGGGTAAATATGTTGTCCTACCTATGAAAGATTATGGATTTCAATTATCTCTTGGAGCAGGAGTGAAATTACCAACAGGTTCTACTGACGATGGGTTTAAAAAAGCACCACCGTTCGCAACAGATGTAGGTACACCGATGCCTACGCAAATGGGAACAGGGGAATATGAGTATAAATTAGAGTTAGGTCTTTCTAAACTTATTAATGAAAATATGAGAATTGATTTTAATACAATCTATACTTATAGACCAAAAGCTGAACATAATTATGATTTTGGAAATGAACTTAGTTACGATTTATCATTTACTGGTGCTGTTACAAAAAATATCAATCTAGGTATTGAGTATAATGGAAAATATAATACTAAAACAGATATGGGTGATGATACAAATGCTATACTTCGTTCAGTTCTTCCATTTAAGGCTTTTAGTGGAACAGTTGGTTATATAACTCCACAAATAGAGTTTATGCCATTTGACGAACCTAAGTTACATATTGGATTTGGTGTTTCATTTTTGGCTCACTACAACCTAAAAGACTATCAACCACTAGAAAAAAAGCGATTTATTGTAAGAATCGGTTATTTATTTTAAGGATATAAAAGATGTTAAAAAAAATATTATTAATAGTTTCGTTAATGTTGACACTAAGTGCAACTGAGTTTAAAAAAGTAGATAAACTAATATTAAGTGGACCGATGGCTTCTATTTCACATCCACTTTTACATATGATAGAGAGTGGTGCCTTAAATGATGTAGCTAACAAAGTAGAGTTTGTTATCTGGAAGAATCCTGATGAACTTAGAGCTTTAACATTAAGAGGCAGAGCAAACTATATTGCTGTTCCTACAAATGTAGCTGCTAATTTATACAATAAAGGTGTAGATATAAAACTTCTAAATGTTTCCGTTTGGGGAATTTTAGGAATGATAACAAGAGATAAAACTAAAAAAACTTTAGCAGATTTTAAAGGGTGTGATATTGCAATGCCATTTCGTGCTGATATGCCTGATATTGTGTTTGAAGAGATTATAAAAAAACGAGGACTTGACCCTAAAAAAGATTTTAACTTAAAATATGTAGGTTCTCCAATAGACGCTATGCAGATGCTAATAATGAGAAGAGTTGATCATGCACTTTTAGCAGAACCAGCTATCTCAATGGCTCTTAGAAAAACTTCATCTTTTCCTCTAAAACTGATTGCTCCTGATTTATACAGAAGCACTAAGCTAGAGCAAGAGTGGGGAGAAGTGTTTAAAATAGAGGGTAGAATCCCAGAATCTAGTATGGCTATGATTGGTAAACAAGATGATTACATAACTAAAAGATTTAATGAAGAGTACGAAAAAGCTACAAAATGGTACAAAACACACCCTAAAGAAGCTGGAATTTTAGTTGAAAAACATATCCCTATGTTAAATGCCGATGCTGTTGCAGATAGTTTAGAGCATGTGCAAATAGATATAAAAAGTGCAAAAGATTCTAAAGCTGATTTAGAGTTCTTTTTTGATGTTTTAAAGAAAAACAATCCTAAAAGTATTGGTGGAAAACTTCCAGATGATGGATTTTACTACTAAGTTTTAAAATTTAATCCCCACATGCCATGGCATGTGGAAATAATCACAAAGGATTATTTAAAATGGACAAACTTCAAAAATGCATAGACGAACATAAAGTAAATAATTCTCGTACAAGAGAAATTATATATAAAATACTTCTCAAAAGTGATGAGTGTTTAGATATAAATCAAATTATTGAAGAAGCTACTAACCTTTATCCTAAAAAAATATCTATAAATACAATCTATAGACATCTTAGATTTTTTATAGATTGTAAACTTGTGTTTAGCCTTCAAGATAATTTAAAAGTAGCCCATTATTGCTTATGTAAAGATGAAGCATCTGTTTTTTGTATTTGCACAAAATGTAATTCTATTAAAAGAGTTGATTCTCAACTACAAGCTGAACTTTTAGATTCTGACTTTGTAACCATTCATAAAAAATGTAAAGAGTGTAAATAAAAATTATTTATGGTTTCTTACTTATCAATAGAAATTTTATCTATTGATAAATGTAAATGAGTATGGAATCATCTTTAGTTGATTTGATGATTTATTTGTTAGTGATATATGGCGTTTAAAATTCTCTGTCTTTGGATAAACCAAATAACACTGATCGATTTCTTCACTTTCAAGTTGTCTAAATCCATCATCTATATCTTTATCTCTTTGTGCTAAGTTTTCTACATTTATATGTTTCCATCTTGGATGTAGCCTTGTTTTAACCCCTGCTTGAGTGATATGTATATATGGAACATCTAATGTTACTTTTTTATCTTTCTCTTTTTTTATACGATTATAAACTGTTCTAGTAAACACCTCATTTAAATCAAGCATCATCTCTATCTCTTTACCATTAAAAATAAGCTGTATCAAATCAACTACAGGATGGGAATAGCCTAAAAGCATCTTAAACTCAGGATTAAAGTGGATACTTTTTGACATAAATCTCATTTTTTTATTTTGACTTTGTTTAAAATACTGATTAAACAATAACGACTCTTGAATATAAATCTGAGTAATTTTTTGAGGATGTTCTGGTTTAAATCTATAAAACTGAAAAAATGACATAATTTTATCTTCAAAAATATTTAATAAACTTTTTTCAAAAGTGTGTTCATTTTTTAAATTAAATTTTGAACTTCTTGATAAATACTGATTTATCATTGTGCAAAACATTTTTCTTTGACATGTAATTTCATTAACTTTATATGTTTTTGGGAGAATCTCTTTTGTTGCTTGTTTATACTTTGCAAAACCTATTTTTCGCATAATTTTTCCTTTATTTTAAAAAAAGGCTCACCTTGTGTATGTTGTGAGCCTTTATGAAACTTTTATCTTAATCGCTATATGCCTAAACAGGAG
>JAIOSY010000227.1 GCA_021107375.1 Sulfurimonas sp. | reverse complement strand
TAATGTTATTACTATAAAAAGTGAAAATAATATTTTTGATCAAGGTGATATACTTCCTATAGAAGATTATGTAAAATTTATAGTATTAAATTATCAACATAAATTTCCAGATACTGAATTATCTAAAAAACTAGGGATTTCAAGAAAAAGTTTATGGGAAAAACGAAAAAAATATGACATCGTCAAGAAAAAATAAAACTCTTCTTATTGATAAAGAAGCAGCTTCAGCACTAGAGTTAGTAAAATGTGGTTTGTTAAAACCTCTTACTGGATTGATGTCCAAAAAAGAGAAAGAATCTATATTAAAAACAGGACTTATTGATGGTAACACTTTCCCTTTACCTTTTATATTAGCTCCTTCTGGTAAAAAGAATGAAGAGGTTATAAAATCATTAGTAGTAGGCGAAGAGCTTACTATACTATGTGAAGATAAAGAGTTTGCTACTTTAATTGTTGAAGAAACTTTTAAAACAGATCCAAATAGAAGAACAAAATATATTTATGGAACAGACGATTTATCACATCCTGGAGTTAAAAAAACTATTAAAAGACTTGGCTCATGGGCTGTAAATGGTGAATATAAACTACTAAATACTAATAATAATCAAAATTTCAAAAATAGAGATATTATTAGTTCTGCAAAAAAAATGATAAATGCTAAACACACAACTGCCTTAATAATGGCTGCAAACCCTTTGCATAGATCTAATGAACGCTTAATTAGACAAACAATGGATACTACAGATTTACTTGTAATATTTTTACTAAAACCATACAATAACCAAAACTTAGACTATGATATAAGAAAAGAAGCTCTTGAATTTTTTATAAATAACTTTTTACAAAAAAATAGAGTAGTTGTTGTTCCACTAGAGAATAGTTATGTATTTGCAGGGTATAATGAGTTAATTATAAATGCAATTGTTACAAAAAACTATGGGTGTGATAGACTTACAATCAGTAGAGATCATATAGGTCTTGGAATATTTTATGATGAAAATGCAAATAAATCAATCATAGATAATCTTGTTGGAATAGATATAGAGATAAAACTTGAAAGTGAGTATGTTTATTGTAATGAGTGTACAACACTTGTTGGTAAAAACACTTGTCCACATGGACAACACCACCAAATCTCCTATCATGCCAACTCTATTTTAGAACTTTTAGAACTTGGTCTTCTTCCTCCAACTATTCTAGTTAGAAAAGAGATTTCTGCATTTATATTATCAAAATTATTTCCAAATAGATTTAGAAATCTTGAAAAGTTATACTCGACTATACTACCTGTTGCTGGCTTACTAGAAGAACATACTGAGAGTGATTTTTACTTAGAATTGATGAAACTTTATCAAACAACATCACTTACATAAAATAGGAATATATAAATGAATTGGTTTTTTATAACAGTAGGATTTAGTGGCTTATTTCCAAAAGCTCCAGGGACAATGGGAACTTTAGTTTCTCTCCCATTAGGTATGTTAGTCCTTATTTACTTTGATGCACAAACTCTTTTTTTAGCAACTGCTTTAATTAGTATTATCGCAATTAGAGAGATAAATAAATATGAGCTTAAATCAAATATTCACGATGATAAAAGAATCGTTATCGATGAGTTAGCAGGTATGTGGTTTGCACTTAGTGTTGCACCTGCTATAACCATACCACTTAGTGATATTGGCATGTTAGAAAATGGATTTTTAATCCAGTCTATTTTATCTTTTGCTCTATTTAGATACTTTGATATTGCAAAACCATCTATCATCGGCAGAATAGACCGTGAAGTTAAAGGTGGACTTGGGGTAATGGGCGATGACATTATCGCTGGTTTTGCTGCAGGAATTACTAGTGCTTTAATCTGGCAAGGTTGGTTAGAACTACAAAAATTAATTTAGTTCTAACTCCTTTTTCCTTTACTATACAAACAAAGAATCGTCTGTTGGTTCAATCTCTTGAAAATCATTTATTATTGTATCAAACATTTTCATAGTTTTTTTAGCTTTTGTAATATAAACATCAAAAATCTCTTTAGATGCAGGAAAAGTCTCACTTAACTCTGTATAAATCAAAATACGACCATTTATATGTTTATCTACTTCAGCAAAAGCATCTTTTAAATACTGCTGAGTAGTTGTATGTCTAAAAAGAGCTTTAACCATCTTTGTACGCTCTTTAATTGGGATAGACTCATCAATAGCCTCAGCAACTCTTTTAATATCTAAACGAGAAAGATAAACTCCACTAAGGGCCGGTGCTAAAAGCTTTGAAGTTAAAGCATCAACAAACTGTGGTACTGGCTCTTCATCCTCTTTATCTCCCATATCTGAACTTTGCATATTCTCACCTGCTTCTGGGTCAAGGGAACATTTATCTTTTACAAACTTATCAAATTCTGCTCTTAAATCACTAATATCATTTGGGTTCATTATTATCTATCCTTTTTTTATAATTCTATACGCTTGTGTTGTTAACTCTTCTATCATATCATCGTAGCCAATATAAGTCGTACTTAGTTGATTTGCTCTTGTTTTTAAACTTGAATACTCTTTTGAGTTTTTCATATCAAAACTATATGTGGCTAATTTTTGAACCATATCCAAGTTTGCTAAATCTGAAAAATCTAAGACTGCATCAAATTCACTAAAATCTATCTCCATATCATTAGCAATTCTATTTACATCTGCGTTACAAAGTTGCATCTCATCACAAAAAGCCATAAGTTCTTCAAGCTTGTCATAAAAGTAACTAACTTTAAATCCACATGCCATTAACGAAAAAGCTTTGGCATGTGGACTTGTTCCAATAAGTGCTATTTTTGTAGCACCTAAATCTTTTAATCTTTCTAAAAGTACACGAGTTCCAAACAAATCACCACGAAGTTTATCACCATCTTTAAAGATAATATCGCACATGCCAGTTCTCTTTACAAGTCCACTAGAACTATCTAAAATTTCAACAGCGTGTTTTACATATTCATTTGAAATTACTGCACCGTTTACCTGTGATTTTTTCATATTTGAGAGTGTAAAAAACAGATCATCCTCTCTAATATTCATAGGAATCATCATAATATCATCAGAGTTTTCTTTAAACATTTTATTGCTCAATACACTAAATCTACTCACCCCTGCATGTTCCCCTAGAAAACCAAAAAGTTTCGTTTGTTTTGATATTTGGTTATCATTATTCATCATTTTCACATATCCTCTGTAATGCCCCAAAGTTCTCGGGCCTCTTCATCTTCTGCTTTACATCTATAACAAAGTTTATCTGTCGTATTTGTACTAAAAATCATATTACATTCATCACATCTTCTAACATTGAAACTAATCAAAGATTGAACCTCTGGCTCAAAGAACTCTTTTACATTATATGAAGATGAAAGTGTAATAGCATTTGGCTCACAAACATCATGACAAATATTACACTTCACACACAAAAATGGGTCAAAATCTATCTTTGAATTTTTTATATCTGAAGTTAATGCTCCTGTTGGACAAACTCTATAACACATTTGACAAGCTGTACAAGTTTCAGTATTCATTAATTTTTGAGATGTAAAACTAAGCTCATCTGCTTCAACTATATGAAACTGAGAGGGTCTATCAACTCGTTTAACTGCACTAAAAAAAAGTTTTCTTTTTTCAGGAAGTATTTTTTTTCTCAAAAGTGCGATATCTGTTTTTTCTAAAGTATGTTTAATTAGTTCATTACTAGCTTTTTTTACTTCATTTTCAAAACTCTTTTTTGTTTTTGCTAAAGTTGTAAGGTTTATTGCACTTAAAAAATCTCTTCTATCTGTTTGTTCCTCTTTTTTTTCATAACAGATATTTTCTAATTTTATCTCAGCCTTATTCTCCATAGCTTCTAAAAGATATGTTGCCTCTTCATAATTTGCTAAAATCTGTTTATGGCATGTGGAAGCTATTGCACAACCATCACAATAAGCCATATCAAAAACCAACTTTTTTTTCAAAATTGCTAAAGAGATAAGATGTTCAACACTAAGTGCAGAGATACATGGAACATTTTTTCGACAAGATATTAAATTATCTTTATCTTCTAAAAAATCAAAGAAAAACTCAGTAGCAGAAAAACCATCCAAAGAAAATGCTTCAGTTGGACAAACTCCTCCACATGCACCACAACCAATACACAATGAAAAGTTAATCGAAGGAAGTGGATTTTCACCTATCACAATTGCATCTGTTGGACATACTACTTCACATTTATCACATCTACTCTCAACACTTAAAGAGCGAACACAACTACTAGCTTTTAGCTTAATTAATGACATTTTATCTACTTAAGAACTTCTGTTAAATATTCATTATCACTTAACATAAACTCTAATGCCATATCAGCACCATCAAAATAAAGTGGTGTTCTAGCTTCATATTTCATATTTATAAGATACATTGGAGCCCATTGAAGAAGATGTTTATTTAAAAACTCTTTTTGAGCAGTTCTAAGTTCTGTAACTGCTTTTTCATCTTTATTTTGATGTGCTTGAAATTCAGCATTTGCTAGATGATGCATAAATTCTAACTCAATTCCGATATGATCAGATGAAACTGTTCTAGCAACCTCATAGTCAACCATAAAATCATAAGCACTATAAATATCAGTAACAGGATTAGCACCACCTGTTTCAACCATCTGATCATCACGAGTATAAAATGTTTCATAAGGGATTAAATGGAGGACACTAAGGTTTACAAAATCAGGATTAAAATACTCGGCTAAAAGAGTGTCATTATCAACTTCTCTAAGCTGTTTCCACTCTTTTAAAGTTGGGAAAAAATCTAAAATATCTTCATCATCTTTAATAGTTTGTAATATTCTAGTATCTAATTCTTGAAGTAAAATTCGAGATAAAAGTGCATAAATATTTGCTCTTGCTTGTGTTTGTTCCATAGAAATCCTTAGCAATAATTATTTTTTATAAAGAGGATTCTACCTAAAAATTATAAATGTAGAATTATAACTTTTACTTAATTTTGATTTTCATTATAAATCGAAAGTGATGGGAAAGCAAATTCAAGATTATTCTTCTCAAATATATCCATTATTTTATGCATTACATCCTCTTTCGTTCTCAGCCAATCTTCCCAACCTACACTTTTTGTAAAACAATAAACTAAAATATTTATACTAGAATCTGAAAACTTATCCAAATAAACTAAAAGTGTTTTCTTTACACCATGAGCATCTTCTATGGAAACAAGCTTACCTCTTGATTTAGTTTTATAATTAAATTCAGTATTTTCAGTAGCAATATCTGGATGTTTATCTAACATTTCACGAATCTCTTTAACAGCATTTTTAATATCAGTTGATGAAGAGTTATATTTTATGCCTAAACTCATTTTTATTCTACGACCCAGAGTTCTTTTATTCCAATTTTTAACATCTTGATTTGCAAGCATTGCATTGGGTATAGCTATTAGAGCATTATCAAAAGTTCTAAGTGTTGTAACTCTTATCCCTATCTCTATAACAACTCCCTCTTCTCCATTTACCACTATCCAATCACCTTGAGAAAAAACATCACTAAAAAGGATAGAGAGCGTTCCAAAAAAGTTTGCCAAAGAATCTTTTGCTGCTAATGCAACTGCAAAACCACCAATACCTAAACCAGATAAAAAAGCTGTTAAATTAGCCCCTGCAAAATGTAGTGTTATTAGCAGACCAATAAGAAGAACTACAAAATTAAGAACCTTAAGTCCAACATTTATAATCTCATATTTAACTTTTGTATCAGTTGTATCTATCTCTTGAACTTTGATATTTGCTATTGTATTTAAAACTTTAAACATAACAAATGTAAAAAGTAAACCATAAATTATATTAAAGATTTTTTCTAACATATCTATTGAGATAAAATCATTATATATATAAGTAATCATATTTATATTTATTATGATTATTAGAAGTTCTAAAGGTTTTCTTGTTACCCTTAAAATATCTTTTGCGTATTTAGCAAGTGCTTCTATTTTTATTATATAAGTTTCTAACAAGGATAGTACAAATGTTCTAATAATATATATAATAAATATTAAAAATATAATTATAAGTAACTTAACAACATCCAAGCCATATGGCTCTATAATTGGATCAATTATTGCAGCTATTTTTGTATTTTTAACAAAAATAACAACACTTATAAGATTATATTTTGAATATTTGTTTAAACGATAAATTCTATTTTCAGATAAGTATAGATAATTTATCACATCTTGATTTATATCTATTAAAGCATAAAACTCTTTAATATTTTTCTTAGCATTATCTAATGTTTTTGAGTTTACATCAATTTCAAGTTTTAACTTATAATCAACATTCATAAGTAACTGGTTATTAGTTTGATTTTTAATTATTACATTATTTAAATCTTTTTTAAACTTTATATTATCTGAATCATCAAGAGACAATAATATATCTCTTATCATTCTATTTTGATTATTTAACAATATATAAGATTTAACCTGTACTTCATCTCTTAAAACTGCAAAACCATTACCAGCCCTTTTATTTATTTTAATTATTTTATTAAGTGCAAATATTTTATCTTCATACATATTTTCTGTATTAATATATCTATTTTTTTCACTCATCATATCTTCTAGAGCACTACTATAACTATCTTTTTGTGCAATCAAGATATCTTTAATTGCACTTTGAGTTATATTGTTATCATTTATAGCATATGTATAGTCTAACTGTTCAGTTATAAACAAACTATACTTAGACTCTGCCTGTAGTAAAGATACAAAAATAAATATATATAAAATTAAAAACTTTTTAATGGTAATTCCTTAAATCCCTTCAGCAATCATAGCATCTGCAACTTTTTTAAATCCTGCGATATTTGCACCATCAACATAATTACCCTCAACACCATAATCTTTAGCAGTTAAAGCTACTCTTTTACAAATCTGTTGCATAGTACTTTTTAGTTTTTCATCAACCTCTTCAAAACTCCATTTACTCATAGAAGCATTTTGAGCCATCTCAAATTCACTAACAGCAACTCCACCAGCATTTGCTGCTTTTGCCGGTGCAAAACATATTTTGTGAGATAAGAAATCATTTAAAGCTTTTGGAGTTGAAGGCATATTTGCACCTTCACTAACACTTACAACACCATTTGTTATAAGATTTTGAGCATCAAATCCAGTTAACTCATTTTGTGTTGCACATGGAAATGCTGCATAACATGGAATATCCCAAACTGCATGACCATCTTCAGGATACTCAGAAACAGGAATATATTGAGCTTCTGGATGTACTTTTATATACTCTTCAAGTGATGCTCTTTTTTCTAATTTCAACTCTTTTAAAAGTACTAAATCAACTCCACGAGAATCATAAATAGTACCTTTAGAATCTGTACATGTAACTGGTGTAGCACCAATTTGCTGAAGTTTCTCTATCGCATGAAGTGCAACATTTCCAGCTCCACTAACAGTACAAATCTTACCCTCTAAAGACTCTTTACCTTCCATCTCAAGCATAGTCTCAGTAAAATAAATAGTTCCATAACCTGTTGCTTCTGGACGCATCAATGAACCACCAAAGAAAAAAGGTTTTCCAGTTAAAAC
>JAIOSY010000313.1 GCA_021107375.1 Sulfurimonas sp. | reverse complement strand
TTTTCTCTGCTAATTCTTGGAGTTTTTGAGGGATAACAGCAGTTGTTGCTCCATGAGATGGATTTATCATACGAATACCATCTTGAACTAAAACTGTAAGCTTTTCATTTTCAACTAAATCATCAAGAGATGACATACTCAAACCAGTTAATTCACAATAAGCTTCGTCACTCATCCATTCCACATTTTCTCCTTCTCACATAATAAAGCTTTGCCTCTCAGCAAGACTTAGCAAAAGTTTTATAAGCTAATAAGCGTCTCTATCTCAGAAGAGTCCATCTCAACTTTTTTAGCTTTAGCAATTCTATCTTCTTTTAGTTTTACTGCTAACTCTTCATTACCAAGAGCAAGAATTTGCATAGCAAGATAAGCAGAATTAATCGCACCAGCTTTTCCTATAGCAACAGTAGCAACTGGCATTCCAGCTGGCATTTGAACAGTTGATAAAAGTGCATCAATCCCACTAAGAGCAGAAGCAGACATAGGTACACCAATAATTGGCTTAACTGTTTTAGATGAAAGCACACCAGCCAAGTGAGCAGCCATACCCGCAGCAGCAATAAATACCTGAGCACCTTTAGTCTCAGCCTCAGCAATATATTGAGCAGTTCTCTCTGGTGAACGATGAGCAGAAGAGATAATCATCTCATAATTAACTCCAAAAGCCTCAAATGTGTCTGAACACGATTTCATTATCTCGTAATCACTTTTAGAACCCATTACTATTGATACAAATTTCATTTAACATCTTCCTATTTTTTATTTATGTAATTATAACATTTTATTGAGTACAATAGTAGAAAGGACTAAAAATGGTTAATGCTAAAGATTTAAAAGTACTATCAAGTTCACTAAATATTTTATATGCTGAAGATGAAGAGATTTTAAGAGAGGGTATGCAAAGTACTTTAAAGAAGTTATTTAAAAATGTTTTTATAGCAAAAAACGGGCAGGAAGCTGTTGAAATTTTTAAAAAAGAGGATATTGATATAATACTTACAGATATCAATATGCCTATTATGGACGGGATTGAACTTATTACTCAAATTAACAAACTCCAAGATAATCCTATAATAATAGTTTTATCAGCTCACAATGAGTCAAAACTTTTACAAAAACTAATAAATATTGAAGTAAATAATTTTTTAAATAAACCCGTGGAAAAAGATAAATTAATCAAGATACTTTATAAAAATGCTTCTATAGTAAACAATAAAAAGCTTTTACAAGATTACTCTAAAAAACTAGAAGATGAAAATGAAGCTATGGCCAGAAAGAACAAAATTCTTGAGCAAAAATTAAATCAATTGGCACGACAAACGAACAAAACACAAGCTAACAACAAAACTAAAAAGATAGAAAAAAACAAAATAGATGACAGCTACTACTCAACTATCCTTAAAGATGATAAAGATGAATTAAAAGAGTTATCACAAGACCTTGAAACATATATTACAATGATGTTTCAAAACGAAAATTTACATGTAAGCTATATAGAAAAACTTTCAAATGTATATAAAAAATATGCAAGCGTTTTAAACTCTTATCCAGAATTTTATGAAATATCTAACTTTTTAAATGAATTTTCAAATATTATCACGGTACTTGATAATAAATTTTTAGAAGATATTAATCAAACTGGTATATATTTTGAATCACTTCAACATACTTTTGAAACATTTAGACAAAATATCTTTGAAAAAGAAGCCAAAAACCCTAGATTTTATAATGCCTCATTAATAAATGATATTCAACTTATTATAGATTTTTTAGAAAACAAAGAGTCTCAAAATAATGAAATAGAGTTTTTTTAAAGATTAATCATGAAAATATCCAATCTGATAAAAGATTCTTATTATAGAATTAAAATTACGCATATCATTGCATTTACACTACTTATCATAAGTGCAATATTTTTTACCAATAATTTCACAGCAATCTTAATACAACTTGTAACAGCTTTAGTTATTGCTATACATCATGTAGATTCTTATTATGTAAAACAAAATTTAATAGATTCAAAAAATAAATTAAAAGAAGAAAAAGAAATATTTGATAGAAATGTAGTAGTTAGTGAAACAGATTTAAATGGTCTTTTGACCTATGTAAACAATAATTATATAAAAATGACAGGATATTCAAAAGATGAACTTATAGGAAGTAATCATTCAAAAATAAGAAGTGCTGAAACAACAGATTTTATATATAAAAAACTATGGGATACTATAAAAAAAGATAAAACATATATAGGTGTATTTAAAAATATAAAAAAAGACGGAACATCTTTTTGGACAAGCACTCATATATCACCAATTATACTCAACAATAAAAAAGTTGGCTATAAGGCAATTATGTTTGATGTAACAGACAATATAAAAGCTCAAATAGATTTAAAACATACTATTGAGGATAAAGAACTAAAAATTAAAGAACAAGCTACAAAATTTGCATTTGCCATAAACTCATCAAGAGACGGTTTTTGGGATTATGATTTAATAAAAAAAGAGTTTTATTTGAGTGATGGTTGGAAAAAAAGGCTAGGTTTTAAAGAGGATGAAAAACCTGAATATATAGATTACTTATCTCTTATAGAAGAAAATAATAGATTTAAGCATCATTTAGCAATGCATGACTTAATAGAACTACATCAAA
>JAIOSY010000297.1 GCA_021107375.1 Sulfurimonas sp. | reverse complement strand
TTGTATGGTGCTCGATACTGGATTTGAACCAGTGACCACCTCCATGTCATGGAGGCACTCTACCACTGAGTTAATCGAGCAGAATAAAAAAGAATTCTATCTAAAGAATCTTAAACTAATTTTTTTTACTTCTTTATAAAAGTCATCTATTTTTTATCTGTAATTTATGTTTATTAAGTGTATAATTCTGTTATTAAAATATACCACTTGAGAGTAAACTATGAAATTAGCTGAATTAGAAGAGTTAGGACTTAAAAATGTTGGTCAGGTTTTTCATAACCTTAGTTATGATGACTTAATAAAGCATGAGCTTGATAACAGTGAAGTAAAGCAAACTAAAACTGGTGCAACAGCTGTTGATACTGGTATCTTTACGGGTCGTAGCCCGAAAGATAAGTACTTTGTTGATTGTGATCCGTCAAATAAATATATAGCTTGGGGTGATGTAAATCAAAAAGTTACTGCTGATATTTTCGCAGAACTTTTAGTAGTTGCACAAGAACAACTTTCAAATAAAGATTTATATGTAACAGATGTATTTTGTGGTTCAAGTGCTGCTTCAAAAAGATCAGTTCGTTTTGTTTCAGAGATAGCTTGGCAGTCACATTTTGTAAAAAATATGTTTATTCGTCCAACAGCACCAGAACTTGAAGTGTTCAAATCTAATTTTACTTTTTTAAGTGCTTGTAAAGCAGTTAATGATAAATGGAAAGAGCATGGATTAAACTCTGAAGTATTTGTACTTTTTGATGTAGAAAATAATTTAGCGATTATGGGTGGAACATGGTATGGTGGTGAAATGAAAAAAGGAATTTTTTCAATGATGAATTACTGGTTACCGTTAGAGGGTAAACTCTCTATGCACTGTTCTGCAAATGTTGGAAAAAATGGTGATACAGCTCTTTTCTTTGGATTAAGTGGAACTGGTAAAACGACTCTTTCTACTGATCCACATCGTGCTCTAATCGGTGATGATGAACATGGCTGGGATAACTATGGGGTATTTAACTTTGAGGGTGGATGTTACGCAAAAGTAATTAACCTTGATGGTAAAAGTGAGCCAGAAATATATAATGCTATTAAAACAAATGCTCTTTTAGAAAATGTTGTGATGTATGGTGAAGGTGAAGTTGATTATGAAGATGGAAGTAAGACTGAGAATACTCGTGTTTCTTACCCAATCGAACATATAGAAAATCATAAAAAAGATCTTATGGCTGGTCATCCAGAAAATATTATCTTTTTAACTGCTGATGCTTTTGGTGTATTGCCTCCTGTTTCAAAACTTACTAAAGAACAAGCGATGTATTATTTCTTAAGTGGATATACTGCAAAAGTTGCTGGAACTGAGCGTGGAATTACTGAGCCAGTTGCAACTTTCTCGGCATGTTTTGGTGAGGCATTTTTACCTCTTCATCCAACAGTTTATGCAAAACTTCTTGGTGAGAAAATAGATGAGCACGGTGTAAATGTTTATCTAGTTAACACTGGTTGGACTGGTGGTGGTTATGGTGTCGGTAAAAGAATGAGTATCAAAAATACTCGTGCATGTATTAATGCTATTTTAGATGGAAGTATTAAAGAGAGTGAATTTGATGTTACTAAAACATTTAGATTAAATGTTCCAAAAACTTTAGGAGATATTAAACCAGAGATTCTTAATCCTCGTAATGCTTGGGAAGATAAAGAAGAGTTTGATAAAACTAGAGATAAATTAGCAGAGATGTTTATCAAAAATTATACAAAATATCAAGATGGAGAGCATACAGATTATGCACCATTTGGACCAATCGTAGATAGTTAAAATTCTAGCTTCACTGCATCTTGTACTAAAGTTGGAAACGGCAGGCTACAGCCTAGCCTTATTCCAACTTTAGCACAATTTACAGCAAATCTAAAACTTTTAAGACACACTTTTATTTATATAGTCTTTTTCTTCTCGTTCCCATACTCTGTGGGAATGTATATTTTTATTACTTAGAAACTTTTTTCTTTGTAGCTTTTTCCATATATAACCATAATCCACCACCAAATACTACTAATAACAGTGGAGCAATCCAAGGTTTTTCACCAATTAGTTTAGCGAGTTCAATTAGTGGCTCACTTGAATAATAACTACCAAGTCCAACAACTAAAGTCCAAACTGTAGCACTAGCTAAATTTAAAATTGCAAATTTCTTAAAATCGTATTTTGTTAAACCTATAGCGATTGGGATTAGCGTTTTGATGCCATAAACAAATTTTTGTATTAAAATAATCCAAGAACCATATTTTTTCATCATAATATGTGCAAGGGCTAGTTTCCTTCTATGTTTTCTAATCCCTTCCATCATCATAGATTTTTGATACCTTGCCATATAAAATAATAATACATCACCTAAGGCATTTGCAACAAATGCAACAGCCATAGAAGTTGCTAAATCCATTTTACCCATATATGATAAAACACCAGCCCCAAGTAATGCTACAAATCCACCACCAAGTGAGTAAAGAAAAAGTCCTATATATCCATAGGTTGCTAAATTGCTAAAAGTATCTTCCATGTTATAAATATCCTATAATTTTTTAATTTTCATTATCTCATCACGAAGACGAGCTGCTTCTTCAAAGTTCAACTCTTTGGCTGCTTGTTTCATTTTAAGCATTAACTCTTTTGTTATCGCTTTTTTTTCTGATGCTGGCATTTTATCCATTTTTTTATGCTTTTGGTAAATGCCACCACGATCTTCAAGTTTTAAGTTCTCATCTAACTTGCGAATAGTTGTAGTTGGTGTTATACCATGTTTTAGATTGTGTGCTTCTTGAATCTTTCTTCTTGAACTTGTTGTATCTATAGCTTTTTGCATCGATTTTGTGATTTTATTTGCATAAAGAATTACTCTACCATTAGCATTTCTAGCCCCACGACCTATAGTTTGGATAAGTGCAGTTTCACTACGTAAAAATCCCTCTTTATCAGCATCTAAAATAGCAACAAGAGAAACCTCTGGTAAATCTAATCCTTCTCGAAGTAAGTTGATACCGATAAGTACATCAAACTCACCAAGTCTTAATGCACGGATGATTTGGTTTCTTTCAATAGTATCAATATCTGAATGCATATACTGAACTTTTATACCTAAATCTGCTAGATAAGTTGTAAGTGCCTCTGCCATTTTCTTAGTAAGAACAGTTATGAGAACTCTCTCATTTTTTACAGTAATTTTTTTAATCTCATCATGAATATTTTCAACTTGATTATCCGAAGTTCTTATCTCCAATATTGGGTCAAGAAGACCAGTTGGACGGATTATTTGATGTGCTGTTACACTTGACATCTCTAACTCATATTCAGCTGGAGTTGCTGATACAAAAAGATAGTGAGGTGCTTTGTTTATATATTCATCAGCTTTTAGAGGACGATTATCTAATGCTGATGGAAGTCTAAACCCATACTCAACTAAAACCTCTTTTCTTGCTCTATCCCCTGCATACATCCCACGATATTGAGGTAGTGAAACATGTGCTTCATCAACTATAACTAAGTAGTCTTGATTTCTATGAGAAAAATAATCAAGCAAAGTAAAAGGAGCTTCCCCTGGTTTTTTGTTTGTCAAAAGTCGTGAATAATTT
>JAIOSY010000146.1 GCA_021107375.1 Sulfurimonas sp. | reverse complement strand
TTTCTAAAAGTTTAGTAGTCGTCTCGATATTGTTTTTCCAGATGTTTCTTCCATCAACAACACCAGCTATAAGCTGTTTATCCGACTTTGCTATAAGTTCTAAGCTTTCAAAGTTTTTAACTCCATGTAAAAAGTCAAGACCAATTCCCCATATAGGAGTGTGGACTAAAATCTTTGTCGCTTCGTTTGAGTGTTCAAAATATGTTGTAACAATGATGTTAATATTTTTACTCACGTTTGATAGTCTGTCATATGTTGGTTTAAGAAGACTGAGAACTTTTGTTTCATTATCTTTTACAAAGATAGGTTCGTCAATTTGAAGAGTAATCTCACCATCAAGTTTTGAAATTTCTAAAAGTAACTCTTCATAAACTTTTAAAACTCTCTCTAAAAATTCGTAACTGTCCCCTCCATCACTGCGTTTGGAGAGTCCTAGATAAGTGATAGGACCTATAAGATTGATTTTAGTTTTAATGCCTATCTCTTTTGCTTCTTTGTACTCATTTATGATTTTTGAAGCGTTGAGTGAATAGTCATCCTCTAAAGAGAGTTCTGGAACTATATAGTGATAGTTAGTGTTAAACCACTTTGTCATCTCCATTGCTACGGCATCTTTATTTCCTCTTGCCATTGAGAAGTATAATTCTTCATCTTTTAAGTTAGCAAATCTTGATGGTACTGCATTTAACATGATAGAAGTGTCTAGCATATTGTCATAGAGTGAGAAATCGTTTGAACTAATGAAGTCTATTTTTGCATCTCTTTGATAGTTCCAGTGTCTGCGTTTAAGTTCACTTGCAACTTTTGTTACCTCTTTAAATGAGTTCTTTTTAGCCCAAAAACTCTCTAATACTTTTTTTAATTCTCTGTGTTCACCAATTCTTGGGAAACCTACTACATAATTTTTTGACATGGGTATATCCTTGTATATATTTAATATTTTGATTTTTAGTTCTGATTAATTAGTTAGGATATAAAAAGAGGAGGGTGTACACCAGTTCTACGAAATGCAAAACAAACGGTATAAAAAGGGCATCTTGGTATAAAATGGTTTAAAAGAAGTGCTATTTTAGTTTTTAGTTTATAGTAGCAGTTACACTGGCAAGGTTTTGAGTTGAACTCACAAATTAATTCTAATATTTCATCAGGAGGAGATTCATCTAATTCATCTTTTTCTGAAGATATTTTATTGTTTAAGTAAGACTCAGCTGAATTCTCACGGCTTTGTAAAGTTACTGATACACTATGGGCTAACATAGATGAAAATGTAAAGTACTTTTTGCCAAAGCCATTAGGAGATTTCATATTTTTTATGCTTCTTCTTGTCTTTCTTCTGTATGAACAGGTTTCATTGCTGGGAATAATAAAACATCTCTAATAGAATGCTCATTAGTTAAAAGCATAACAAGTCTATCTATACCTATACCTTGACCAGCTGTAGGTGCCATTCCGTAACTAAGAGCATCGATAAAATCTTCATCCATCTCGTGTGCTTCATCATCACCAGCTTCTTTTGCTTCACCTTGACCTTTGAATCTTTCATATTGGTCGATAGGGTCATTTAACTCACTAAATGCATTTGCAATTTCACGACCTGCGATAAATAGCTCAAATCTTTCTGTAATAGCTGGATTTTTATCATCTCTTCTAGCAAGTGGAGAGATTTCAACTGGATATTCTGTAATAAAAGTTGGATCTATTAGTTTATCTTCAACAAATTCATCAAATAGTTCACCTTGAAGTTGTCCTAAATTCATTCCTGGTTTTACTGTAATATTTTTAGAGTTTAAAAATTCTACTATTTTTTCTTTCTCATTAACAACTTCTGCTGGAACACCACCTACTGTTGTAAGTGATTCAATAAGTGGAAGTTCTGTTAAGTTTTCAAAGTTAACTTCCATTTCACCATAAGGTAAAAGAGTTGGAAGATTAAGGTGTTCAAAAAGATACTGAAAATACTCTTTTGTGATTTCAATCAAATCTTTGTAAGTTTTATATGCCCAGTAGAACTCTATAGATGTAAACTCAGGGTTATGTGTAGCATCCATACCTTCATTTCTAAAATTACGATTGATTTCAAATACTGCTTCAAATCCACCAACTATAAGTCTTTTTAGGTAAAGTTCAGGAGCAATTCTTAAAAATCTATCAACACCAAGTGCATTATGATGAGTTACAAATGGTTTAGCATTTGCTCCACCTGCAATAGGATGCATCATAGGTGTTTCAACTTCTAAAAATCCCTTGTCTTCAAAAAATCGTCTAGTTAAAGAGATAACTTTTGAACGAATTTGGAAAGTTTTACGAACTTCATTATTCATAATTAAATCAAGGTATCTTTTTCTATATCTAATCTCTTTATCTGTAACACCATGAAATTTTTCAGGTAATGGAGCGATCGCTTTAGTTAAAAGCTTGAACTCTGAACAGTGTAGAGAAAGTTCACCTTTTCCAGTTACAAAAGGGAAACCAGAAACTTCAACTATATCACCAACTTCTACAAGTTTTTTAAATACAGTGTTGTAAAAGCCTTCAGCAAGATTATCACGAGTTACATAAACCTGTAGCATTCCACTTTCATCTTCTATTTTGATGAAACTAGCCTTACCCATAATTCTAAAAAACTTTATACGACCACTAACAATATAGTGACGATGTTCATCTCTTTTTTCCTCTTTTTCAGCTATATCTGAATTTACATTCATATATTTTTCAATAGTTGTGTTTCTTTTTGAGTCATTTGAGTAAGGATTAATCCCCTCTGCTCTTAATGCCTCAGCTTTTTCTATTCTTTGTTGAATAAATTTGTTTTCAAAAGCCAATATTTTTTCCTTTTATTTAATTTTCTTAGTTTTCACAGAAACTTTGCTTCGCAATCGCTTCGCTAGTTTTGACAGTTTTTACAGATTCCATAAATCTGCATAGAGTGATCAGACATCTTAAAGCCAAGTGAATCTGCAATAGCATGTTGTCTTTTTTCTATCTCTTCATCAACAAACTCTGTAATCTTTCCACATTCAGTACATATCATATGATCATGATGCTCTTTCGCCCCAAGTTCATATTTTTTACCTTGTGCACCAAAAGATAAAGATGTAACCATATTTGAATCTTCTAATAAAGCAAGAGTTCTGTAAACAGTTGCTATTCCCGTTTTTAAATCAGTGAAATTTTCTTGTATAAGATGATGAAGAGATTCTGGTGTCAAATGTTCATCTGAATTGTATAAGGTTTCTAAAATAACTTCTCTTTGTATTGTAAATTTTAGTGAATTATCTTTTAATAAAGCTTTAAAATCATTTAAAAGTTGTTCATACTCAATCGTTTTGTCTTTAAAATTTGTAGTAATATTTGACATCTATTCTTTGCTCTCCCTTTCAATCTGAATATCTTCCACCATCTCTGGCATAACTTCTTGAATCTGTTTAATTGTATCTTCTGCTATGTTATCAGTTGATTTTTTTATAATCACCTGAGCTTTGTTTTGAATGGATTCTGCTGTAGTATTTATATCATTACTAATCTCTATAGGGTCTAACTTCATAATAAATGAACCAGTTTTAACTAAAATAGGAAAAAGTTTACTACTTTGTAAATCAGTATCATCAAGTACAGATTTTACAGCTTTTATATTGTAAGCTGCATGAGCTATTACTGCAGTAATTAAAAAGAATTTACTAGCACCAAAAATAAAACCTAGTATTTTATCAATAGCACCAAGTCCACTTAATGAACTTAACTTTTTAAATATAAGACCAATAACAATCATTAATAGCCAAAAAGCAGCTAATGTAGCTAAAAATCCAGTAAAACTAATTGCAGAGTTATTTTCAAAATTAAATATAAGGTCACTTAAATATTCCCCTACACGATTTCCAAATCTTGATGCAATGAATATACCACCAATAATACCAATCAGTCCAAAAATCTCTTTAAAAAAGCCGTTTATTATACCCTTAAGACCAAGTAAAAGTATAACAATTGAAATTATTAAGTCAAAATAATTAAATTCCATCTATACCCTCCGTACATATTTTATTTTTGCCTGTTTTTTTAGCTTTGTATAGTGCTTTATCAGCTCTAGCTATTAAACTTTCAGGTGTGTCATTATTATGATATGTAGTACTACCGATACTTATCGTTATATTTAAACTTTCACCTTTGTATATAAGTTTATTGCTACTGATAAGTTCAATAAGTCTATTCGCTATTTTTTTACAATGGATAGAATCAATACGATTTAATATAAGGATAAATTCTTCCCCTCCATATCTAAATATTTTATCACCATCTCTAAGTGTTTTTTTAAGAATATTTGTGAGAAATATTAAAATTTTATCTCCTGCTATATGTCCATATGTGTCATTTATTTTTTTAAAATCATCAATATCAAGAACAAGTAGGTGTAGTTCATATTTTAAATTTTGTTTTGAACATATGTTTTCTAAATGATTTGTAAGAGCTCTTCTGTTAAAAACATTTGTCAAAGAATCAAGGTTAGAATTTCTTTCTAGTGTTTCAACTTGTGTAGAAAGTTGAGAGATAATATCATTTGCTTTTTGTACTTCATTCGTCATATGTAATTGAATGTCATTGAATTTTTTAGTCATTTCTGGAACATTTATTGTTGTATCTGTCCAATCATTTATTGTTTCTTTATGGATTTTAGAAAGTTGTTCAAAATTTTGATTTGTATGTTTATAAGATGAAATACTTTTGTTGGCTATCTCTTTATATGCATTGTCAAATATTGATTTTGTGTGTTCCATTGAATTTATTTTATCATTAGAAATAGTAGAAATGTCATCAATAGCATCTCTTAAATAATTAATTACCTGCTCTTTATTTGCATTTTCTTGATTATTGATACTCTCAAGTAAATTTTCATACATCTGAGTTACAAGAGATTTTAAATCATCTTTTTTCATTGTTTATATATCCTATTAAAATATGATGCCATTATACATCTTTAATCATAAAAATAACTTTTGTTTTATATTTGAGATAAAAATTACAAAATGGTTATAAAAAAGAATATAATTCCATCAGTCAAAGTTAATCAGCACTTTTTTAGTTACTTTTAGATAAAATACAAAAAATTATATTAAGAAGGTTTTATTATGAGTATTTGGAGTCCATCAAGTTGGAGAGAAAAGCCAATTTTACAACAACCAACTTATCCAAACCAAGATGAATTAAATAAAGTTTTATCAGAGTTAAAAAATTATCCACCACTTGTTTTTGCAGGTGAAGCTCGTACGCTTAAAAATCAGTTAGCAAATGTTGCAAATGGTAATGCCTTTTTACTTCAAGGTGGTGATTGTGCTGAAAGTTTTAGTGAATTTCATGCTGATAATATAAGAGACAGTTTTAAAGCTATGATGCAGATGGCTGTTGTTATGACTTATGCTGGTGGATTACCGGTTGTAAAAGTTGGTCGTATGGCTGGACAGTTTGCAAAACCTCGTTCATCAGATACTGAAACATTTGATGGTGTTACACTACCCTCATATCGTGGAGATATTATTAATGGTTCTGAGTTTACAGCAGAGGCTCGTATTCCAGATCCTCAAAGAATGATAAAAGCTTATAATCAAGCATCAGCAACTCAAAATTTACTTCGTGCTTTTGCATCTGGAGGCTTAGCTGATTTGCACCAAGTTCATCAGTGGACACAAGATTTTGCTCATCAAGGTGCTGTTAGTGAAAAGTATGAAGCTTTGGCTGAAGAGATTGGAAAATCACTTAAGTTTATGGAAGCATGTGGTGTAACATCTAAAACATATAGAACTCTTAGAGAAACAGATTTTTATACTTCACATGAAGCTTTATTGTTACCATATGAAGAGGCATTTACAAGAAAAGACTCTACTACTGGTGATTGGTATGATACTTCTGCTCACATGCTATGGATAGGAGACAGAACTCGTCAGCTTGATGGTGCTCATGTTGAATATCTTAGAGGTGTTAAGAACCCTATTGGTGTAAAAGCTGGACCAACTATGGATCCTGATGATTTAGTAAAACTAGCAAATACTTTAAACCCTGAAAATGAAGCTGGTCGTTTAAATATAATAGTAAGAATGGGTGCTGGAAAAGTTGGAGATGGACTTCCTCCTTTAATCCGTGCTATTGAAAAAGAGGGTTTAAAAGTTGTATGGTCTTGTGACCCTATGCATGGAAATACTATTAAATCATCAAATAATTATAAAACTCGTCCTGTAGATGCAATTCTTACAGAGATGAAAGAGTTCTTTCAAGTACATCGTGCTGAGGGAACTTTTGGTGGTGGTGTTCATTTAGAGATGACTGGTAAAAATGTAACTGAGTGTATTGGTGGTAGTTTTACTGTAACTGAAGAAGATTTATCTTCTCGTTATCATACTCATTGTGATCCAAGATTAAATGCTGATCAAGCTTTAGAGATAGCATTTTTAATTGCTGATTCTCTTAAAGAGGGTCAGAAGTAAAAGATTAAGAGTTTATCTCTTCCTCTTTTTCCTGAATTGTAAGAAGTTCTTCCACTTTTTGCTCATATAACTCTTCTATTTCTTGTAACTCTTTTGCTAGTGCAGATATGCCCATATCTTCGTAGCATTTAGGATTTGCTAAACACTTATTTTTTTCTTCCATCTTAAGTTCAAGTTCATCAATTTCGTCTGGTAGTTTTTCTAGGGCTATTTTTTCTTTAAAAGTTAGTTTTAGGTTTTTTTGTTTTTCTTTAGTAAACTCTTTTGGTTTATTGCCACATGCCAAGCTTTGCATCTCATCTA
>JAIOSY010000105.1 GCA_021107375.1 Sulfurimonas sp. | reverse complement strand
ATTAATCATCGTTCTTTACTTGATATTATAGTTATGGAACATATATTTTCAAAACATAATAAAAATGGAACATGGATAGCTAAACAAGTTCTTTTTGATGCTTTTTATGGTAAATTTTTTCAGTATAGTGGATCTATGGGTGTTGATTTAAACAATGGAAGAGGGATGTTGAAGTTTTTTAAAAAGATGAAAAAAACTTTAGCAAAGGTTGATGATTTTAATATTTATATCTTTCCAGAGGGTGAGAGAAATAAGAAAAAATATATGGGTGAGTTCCAAAGTGGAGCAGAAAAAATTGCAAAAGCAAATAAGCTTGATATTATTCCAGTTTTTATAGATGATAGATTAGAGGTTGTTTTTGAAGAAGCACCATTTAAAGAAAAAAGAAAAATAAAAGTATATTTTGGTGAGATTATCATTGAAAATAATTTAGAGTTTAATTATAAAGCTTTATTAAATATTGCAGGGAAGGGTAATTGTGAAGAATAGTATGCGATTAGGTGTAAACATAGACCATGTAGCAGTGTTAAGAGAAGCAAGACAAGTAAATGACCCAGATATTTTAAATGCTTTGTTCGTGGCATGTTCAAATGGTGCAGAGCAAATCACGATTCATTTAAGAGAAGATAGACGACATATCCAAGATGTAGATGTTAGAAATATTATGATGCACTCGACATTACCTGTAAACTTAGAGTGTTCTATCAACAAAGAGATTTTAGATATAGTTGCCAAAGTAAAACCACATCGTGCAACACTTGTTCCTGAAAAAAGACAAGAGGTTACAACTGAGGGTGGACTTGATATTTTTGGTAGTGAAGATGAAGTTAGATATGCCATAGAACAACTTCATGATGTAATTATCCCCGTTTCACTGTTTGTTGACCCAACTATTGAGGCTATGGATAAGTCAAAAGATTTAGGTGCTGAGATGGTTGAACTTCATACTGGGACTTTTGCTAATCTTTTTGCGATGCTTAACTCAAATTTACCTCATTCAAATCATTCTGTTAAAGAGTTTGAACTTCCCCGTTATGAGTTAAGTGATAGACTTGAAAAAGCACTTGAAGATATAAAAATTTCTGCTAAACATGCTCACTCTTTAGGACTTGAAGTTGCTGCTGGACATGGACTTAACTATAATAATGTTCACGAGATGATGAAAATAGAAGAGATTATTGAGTTAAATATTGGGCAAAGTATAATTGCTAGAAGTGTATTTACTGGTTTGGCAGATGCTGTAAAAGAGATGAAAAGACTTACTACTAGATGAATAAACCTCGTATAGCTGTAAGTGTTGGTGACCTGAATGGTGTCGGCGTAGAGATAGCTTTAAAGTCACATGCCGAAGTTTGTCAGCTTTGTGAACCGATATACTGTATAAATTCTCACATGCTAGAACAATCTGCAAAACTTTTAAATGTTGAAATTCCAAAAGATTTTGATATTTGGCATGTGGATGGTGAATTTGAGATAAAACCTCGGCATGTGGATATGGCATGTGGGAAATACTCTTATGACTCTTTTATGAGTGCTATCAAACTTTGTGAAGATGATAAAGCCCAAGCTGTTGTTACTATGCCGATACATAAAGAGGCTTGGAAGTTAGCAGGTTTAGAGTTTGTTGGACATACAGATTTACTTAGACAACACTTTAAAAAAGATGCGATAATGATGCTTGGATGTGAAGAGATGTTTGTAGCACTTTATACTGAACATATACCTTTAAAAGAGGTTGCTTCTACTATTGAAGTTGGAAAACTTACTACTTTTTTATTAGATTTATATACTTGTTTAGATGTGCAAAAAGTTGCAGTTTTAGGACTAAACCCACATGCCGGGGATAATGGTGTTTTGGGTGATGAAGAAAAAGAGATAGAGTCTGCTATAAAATATGTAAATGAGAAAATTGGCAAAGAGATTTTTAAAGGTCCGATAGTTCCAGATATTGCCTTCACTCCACATGCCAGAAAGAATTATAAGCATTTCGTAGCGATGTACCATGACCAAGGTTTAGCACCACTAAAAGCACTTTACTTTGATGAGAGCATAAATATTTCACTCAACCTTCCAATCATCAGAACATCAGTTGATCATGGAACTGCTTACGATATTGCCTATAAAGGTGAGGCTAAAACTCTTAGCTACATCAATGCTGTTAAGAGTGCTATTTCATTTATAAAGTAACACCTCTTTTAGCATAAAACTCTTTTTTATACTCAGCAAATTTATCTTCTAAAATTGCTTCACGAACTTCTCTCATAAGATTTAAATAATAGTGAAGATTGTGGATAGTAGCTAGTCTAAAGTATGCTATCTCTCTTGCACGAAATAAGTGGTTTAGGTATGCTCTTGAATATTTTTGGCATGTGAGACATTTACACTCTGGGTCTATTGGTCCTGCATCCTCTTTAAATTTTGCACCTTTGATATTTATGCGACCAAATGATGTAAAAAGAGTTCCATTTCTTGCATTACGAGTCGGCATAACACAGTCAAACATATCTATACCACGCTCGATATTTTCTATTAAATCCTCTGGAGTTCCAACACCCATAAGGTAGCGAGGTTTATCTTTTGGCATATACTGAGTTGTATGCTCAACCGTGTCATACATCTCGTTGTTTAACTCTCCAACTGAAAGCCCACCGATAGCAAAACCATCATAATCTAAAGCACATAACTCTGTTGCACTTTTTGTTCTAAAAGCTTTGTCCGTTCCACCTTGGATAATAGCAAAAATATTTTGTTCAGTTCCAATTCCCTCTTTTTGTTTTTCTCTAAAATACTCTATAGATTCTTTAGCCCAAGCAGTAGTTCTTTCTATTGATAATTTTATCCTCTCTTGTGTTGCAGGAAGAGCAACTAACTCATCTAATATCAT
>JAIOSY010000212.1 GCA_021107375.1 Sulfurimonas sp. | reverse complement strand
TCAAAAACTAGAAGACGATAGTTTTAAAGTATCTATTATAAGAACCCCTATTGTTTATGGGTATGGTGTAAAAGCAAATATAAAAAGTTTAATAAACTTAGTAGATAAAGTTCCTATTTTACCATTTGATGATATTAAAAATAAGAGAAGTATGGTGTATGTAGGTAATCTTTGTTATTTGATAGACGAAATTATTATTCAAGAAAAAGCTGGTGTATTTTTAGCTAGCGATGATGAGCCATTAAGTACTAGCAAACTTATAGAACTTATTGCTAATGGGCTTAATAAAAAAGTATATTTTGTAAAAATACCATTTTTTGAAAGTTTGTTAAAGTTAGTTAAGCCATCTTTTCATAAGCGACTTTATGAGAGTTTAGAAGTTGATAATACTAAGAGTATGCAAAGACTTTTTGGCGAAGATAAATCATCACTTCCTTATAGTGTGGAAGATGGGATTAGGTTGATGTTGACAAAAGATACTAAAAAAAGTATAATATTAGATACTTAAAAAAAAGGATTTTATCATGCAACCTATCTTGGCAAACTATACAGCAAGTATAACAGAACTTAAAAAATCACCTACTGGATTACTCAAAGATGCAGGAGATGAGGCTGTGGCGATTTTAAATCATAATGTAGCAAGTGCTTATTTAGTACCATCAGCACTTTATGAAAAGATGATGGATATTGTAGATGATTATTATTTGCGAAAAGAGGTTGATGAGGCTTTAAAAGATATAGACAAGCCAGTTCGTGTAAAATTAGATGAATTATTATCTTGAATATATGCCAAAGGCATTAAAAAAATGGGATAAGCTGGATACGGCTATAAAAAAACAATTTTATAAAAAATTACAAGAAAGACTAGTTGATCCAAAAGTACAAAAAGATAAATTAAGTGGATATTCAAATATATATAAAATAAAATTAAGAAGTTCAGGTTTTAGATTGGTATATGAAGTAAAAGATAAAGAGATTGTAATCCTTGTATTATCTGTAGGTAAAAGAGAAAATAATAAAGTTTATGATGATTTAAAAGATAGAATATAATGATTTATTTAGTAGTATTGTTTTTTTCATCATTTTCACTTACATACCTCATAAAAAACTACGCAATAAAAAAATCATTAGTAGCTGAGGTAACCGATAGAAGTTCGCATACTACTCCAATACCACATGGTGGTGGGATTGCGATTGCTATTACTTGGTTTGTTGGATTGTCATATCTATTTTATATAAATGATATTGAGAGTTCTTTGTATTTTGCTCTTATGGTTGGAGTTATTATCTCTGTGGTTTCTTATTTTGATGATTTGTTTGAACTGAGTGCAAAGCTGCGGCTTTTAGTTCAGGGCTTAGTTGCTTTTTTAGGATTATATTTTTTAGGTGGATTTGAGAGTTTTGATTTTGGTTTATTTTCTATATCAAATCAAATTTTTACAAATATTTTTGCTTTTTTTATGATAATCTGGTTTATAAATCTTTATAATTTTTTAGATGGTATAGATGGATATGCTGGAAGTGAAGCCGTTTTTTTAGGAGTTGCTGGATTTTTACTTTTTGGTGGAGGTCATTTTTTAATTTTAGTTGTTTCTGTATTTGGTTTTTTGATTTGGAATTGGCATAAAGCTAAAATTTTTATGGGAGATGTTGGAAGTACTTTACTTGGTTATAATGTAGCAGTATTTACAATCTACTATGCTAACCAAGAGCCATCGAATTTTTGGATTTGGATAATACTTTTTGGAGTGTTTTGGTTTGATGCAACATATACACTTTTTAAAAGATATAAAAATAAAGAAAAACTAAGTCAAGCACATAAAAAACATTTATATCAAAGATTAACTCAAAGTGGTTGGAGTCATGATAAAGTAGTTAAGTTTTCTATTTTAATCAATATTGGATTGTTTGGGCTTATTTATTTTATTGCAAATATTTTTATTGTATTTATTGTATCGTTAATGATGTTTTATATTATAATAAAGTTAATAGATAAAAAGAGGGCTTTTTAATGTTTTATTTAGATAAACGAATATTAAATTTTTTAGTAATTATCATACTTACATTTACTACTTTCTGGTGGACATTTTTTATATTTCATTTATCATTTGATATAAATATGGTAATTAGCGTTGTTGTTATTCGTATGATTGCATCAGCTTTTATTTTTAAGGACTATTCTCTCTCTTGGTCTAAAGCTTCTCAAAAAACATTTCTTATGAAAAGTATAGTTTATATTATTGCATTTTTGGTTTATCTTCCTATATTTTACGGTGAGGTTAGATTTTCATTTTTAATATCTGAACTTTTTTTCTATTTGTTTGTTTTGAATTTTACTATGTATTTTTACCATTATATTATTAATAGAAGCACTGTTTCTAAAACTAAATCAGTAGTTATTTATGGTGCAGGAAAAGCTGGTATAAAACTTGAATCAGAATTTTCAAATACAGCATACAGAGTAAAATATTTTGTTGATGATGATAAAATAATTCAAAACCGTTCAATAGATGCAATCAGAGTTCTTTCAAAAGAAAAATTAAAAGATAAGATAGGAAAAGCTAAATTTGATTTACTTGTTATTGCAATGCCATCAGCTTCGCAAGAAAGGGTTCGAGATATATATGAACGATTGTCTATGTACTTTCACTCTATACAAATTTTACCATCATTAGATGAGATTTTGGAAAATAAAGATTTTACAAAGCAGTTGAAAAATATTTCTGTGGAGGATTTATTAGCACGATACCCTAAGGATTTAGATAAAAGCAAGATTGTTACTTTTATAAAAGACAAGACTATATTAATAACTGGTGCAGGTGGAAGTATTGGTAGTGAAATATGTAGGCAATGTGAAAGGTTTGGGGCCAAAAAACTTATACTTTTAGATCATAGTGAATTTAATTTATACTCTGTTGTTGAAGAGTTAAAAGAGATTGAAGTTGTTCCAGTTATGCAAAGTGTTATAAATTTAGAAGATATTGATAATACTTTTAAAATCCACATGCCAGATATAGTAGTTCATGCTGCTGCTTATAAACATGTTCCTCTTGTTGAAGCAAATATTTATGAAGGTATTTTAAATAATGTAATTGGAACTAAAAATATTATAGATACTGCTATAAAATATAATGTTGAAAAATTTATAATGATATCTACAGATAAAGCAGTTCGTCCAACAAATGTTATGGGAACAACAAAGCGAATCTGTGAACTCTATGCCCAGAATTCAAATGGTAATGGTACTGATATAGTAGCTGTTAGATTTGGAAATGTTCTTGGTAGTAGTGGAAGTGTGATTCCTAAGTTTAAATCACAAATTGAAAATAATCAAAATATTACAGTTACTCATCCAGATATTACAAGGTACTTTATGTTGATTCCTGAGGCATGTGAACTTGTCCTTCAAGCAGGAGCCATTGGAACTGGTGGAGAGATTTTTATACTAGATATGGGTGAACCAATTAAAATTGTTGATCTTGCTAAAAAGATGATAGAATTAAGTGGTAAAGATAATATTGATATTGAGTTTACTGGACTTCGCCCTGGTGAAAAGCTTTATGAAGAATTACTTATAAATGATAGTGACGCTAAAACAGATTATGAGTCGATTACAGTAGCCACTCCAACTTTTTATGATATAGATAAATTAAATGCTGACATAACAGAACTCTTGGCATGTGGAGATAGGCTTGAAAAGCTAAAAGAGATAGTTCCTGAGTTTAATCATCAGTTGAATTAGGATATTTTACTTATGGTATAATTTGTCAAATAGAGGAGTTCTTATGGGTGCGATAGATTATTTGAAACATTATACATATGATGATTACATGATGTGGGAGGGGAACTGGGAGTTATTTGAAGGATTTCCAGTTGCAATGGCACCAGCCCCTATGATTACTCATCAGGCGATAGCCACTAAATTAATATCGCAACTTGATGATGAGATATTAAATTGTGAAAGATGTCTTGTTCTGGGTGAAGCTGATTATAAACTAAATGATGACACAATTTTTCGTCCAGATATAGCACTTATATGTGATGAAACACATGATAAATATATGACAAAATCTCCAGAGATAGTTGTAGAAATAATCTCAAAATCTACAGCAAAAAATGATGAAAACTATAAATTTGATAAATATGAAGAGGAAAAAGTAAAATATTATATTTTAGTTTATCCTGATGATTTAAGAGCAAAAATCTATAAACTTATAGATGGAAAGTTTGATAAGCAGGGTGATTTTTCAAAAGAGAGTTATGATTTTGAAGATACTTTATGTGGTGTTAGTGTAGATTTTGATAAAGTTTTTAAAAGATTTCGTAAATAATATGGCATTTTGTTGTAAAATACTCGTAACTTAAAAATAAGGAGTTGAAATGAAAATTTTAACTATGATTTTACTCGGGGTTACTTTAATGTTTGGTGCAGTTGATATTAATACAGCTGGAAAAAAGGAGTTAGTTGGTTTATCTGGGATTGGTGCCAAGAAAGCTGATGCTATTATTGAGTATAGAGATGCTAATTGCTTTAAAAGTATTGATGAACTTGCTAAAGTTAAAGGCATTGGTAAAAAAACAGTTGAAAAAAATAGAGATAATTTAACTGCTGGTGCTTGTAAAAAGTAGTTGTAGTTAAATAGTTTAGCCTAGGCGAGAGTGTAAATCTAACTGTGTAAACCCACCTTTTATTCTTAAATCACTTAGTATATTTTGACATAATTTCACTGAAAAATATACTAAGTTGAGGAAAAATCTCATACCAACTTCTAATACTGTTCGCATTCCACTTTTCTTGTTGCTCCTGTGTAGCAAGATACATAACTTTAAATGCAGATGCTTCCGTAGGAAAAGAACCCTTAGATTTAGTCTTTCTTTTTATAGTTGCATTTAGAGATTCTATTGGATTTGTTGTATAAATTAGTTTTCTAACTGAATCTGGATATTTGAAGAAAGTTGATAGTTCAACCCAGTTATTTGTCCAAGAAACAGTAATATTAGGATACTTTTTACCCCATATATCATTAAAGTCAGTAAGTGCTAGTTGAGCATCTTCTTCATTGTGAGCTGAGTATACAGATTTAAGATCTTTAGCAACTGCCTTTCTATCTTTCCAAGATACAAATTTTAGTGAGCTTCTTATTTGATGAACTATACATCTTTGAATCTCAGCTTTAGGATAAACTGCTTTAATAGCTTCATTGAAGCCATTAAGACCATCTATTGCAAAGATAAGGACATCTTGAACTCCTCGCTTTTGAATATCGTTTAGAACTGTGAGCCAGTACTTACTGGTTTCATTTTCTCCAATCCAAATACCAATGATTTCTTTTTTCCCTTCAAGTGTAATACCTAGCATTATATAGCATGCTATATTTTTAACTACTCTATCAACTCTAATTTTTAATACTGTCGCATCCATAAAAATAATTGGATAAATTTTATCAAGTGGACGGCTCTGCCACTCATTAGCTTTTTCAATTACTTTTTCTGTGATATTTGAGATTGTTTGAGTTGATAGTTCATAACCATATAAGTCATCAAGATGCAGCTGTATATCTCTTACACTCATACCTTTAGTATAGAGTGAAAGGATTAGGTCTTCGCTCCCATCTAAAAGTACTTCTCTCTTTTTTACCAGTTGTGGTTCAAAGCTTGAATCCCTATCTCTTGGGATAGAGACATCAAACTGACCATACTTTGATTTTATAGTTTTTTCGTTGTAGCCGTTACGATAGTTTGGAGTGTCAGATTCTTTGTGCTTGTCATAGCCTAAATGGGAAGTTAGTTCTTCTTGTGATGCGGTCTGTATTACTTCTTTGAGTATATTTTTAAACTCATTTGTAATATCATCAAGAGAAGTTATCTCTCCTGATGCTAATTGTTTTTTTAACTCTTCGTGGTTGATTAAACTCATATGTAAATCCTTATCAATAATTTACTTGATTACTATATCAAATAAATCTAATTGTTAGGGTTTACACAGTTATTTTTACACTCTCTACCCTAGCGGGCAAAACTATTTCTCAAGACAGCCGTTGTATCACTAAACTTCCAACTCTCTCTTCAACACATCTTTATTTATCTGATTTTTGTCACTTTGAACAAGTGGAAGTGACTTTTTATAAATAACTCTACTTGGAATCATATAAGAAGCAAGATGTTTTTTTAACTCAAAAAGTATC
>JAIOSY010000249.1 GCA_021107375.1 Sulfurimonas sp. | reverse complement strand
CACTTGGTTGGCTTGAAAAAAACAATGCAATTGAACTTAATATTGTTAACAATAATTTTGAATGTTTTAAAATAATAAACTTTGAACAACAAAAATCTGTTTGTGATGATAAGATGAAAACACTTAAAAATAAAGCACTAGCCTTTACCAAACAATCTCAAGAACTTCTATTTGAAGGAAATACTATGAATTTTAATAAATATAGAAATCAATAAATATGTTATACAAATACAACCTAAATCCTAAATACAGTAACTTTAAAGATAATTTACTAAACATACAAAATATTTTCAATGATTCAAATGAAAGTATCCATAAAGCAAGAAATGAACTTAAAATCATAGAGTTAAATGGAATTAAATGTGTAGTAAAATCATTTAAAATCCCACATGCCATCAATAGAGTTGCATATACTTTTATTCGTGATGGTAAAGCAAAAAAATCATATGCTAATGCAATTAAACTGATGGAGTTAGATGTAAATACACCTGAACCAATAGGGATAATAGAATTCTTTAATGTGGGCTTATTATCTCAAAGCTTTTTTATCTCAGTATATGAACCTTATGATATAACAATTAGAGAAGTTTTTCATCATAAAGTTGATGATTACAAAGAGATTTTAAAACAGTTTACTCACTTTACTTATGAGATTCATCAAAAAGGTGTTTGGCATGTGGATTATTCACTTGGTAATATCTTAATTACAAAAGAGGATGAAAAGTATAGATTCTCACTTGTAGATATTAATAGAATGGAATTTAAAAATATTGACTCAAATGAAGGTTTAAAAAACTTCAATAAATTTTGGGCTAAAGATAAAAATGATTTGATTTTAATAGCAAAAGAGTATGCAAAACTTACAAATTTTGATGAAGATAAAGCGATAGAGATAGTTTTAAATGAGGCAAAAGAACTTGAGGCTAAAGTTAATCTAAAGAGAAAACTAAAAGGTAATTAGTTTTCCCTTTACATCATTAAATAAAGCATCTCTTTCTTCTGTGGCATGCCTGTCCTCCTTGGTTGTGGGTGGAATCATATAGTGTTGTTGAAGTTTTTCATCTCCAACACTTTTCCATCTCTTTGAACTTGCAAAAAGTGAATCACCAAAGAATGTCATAGTTGGTGTTCCAACCAAAGATGCAACATGATAAGTTCCAGTTGATGTACTTACAAAAAGTTTAAAATTACTTATAAGTTTAGCAAAATATATAAGCCCATCTATCGAAAAATAAAACACTATATTTGTATCAGAAAATCTATCCTGCATACTCTCATAAAGCTCTTTTTCATCAGGTCCAAATGTCATAACTACTTGATATTTGTTCTCTTTTAGAACTTCTCTAATTAAAATTTCATACTCATCAAGGTTCCAGTTGGCATCACTTGAACCACCAAAACCTACATGAAAACATACTACTTCTTTTTCTATATCATTATTAATACGAAAAACATCATAAATTTTTTTAGAATCTTCAAACTCCAAAAGAGGTTTTTTATATTCTAAATTTATATCACTAAATAACTCTTTTGTAAGTTCTAAGTTATATTCAAACTCTGCCATTTTCACTTGGCTTCGTCTTTGTTTAACTCTGTGTGTATAAAAAATTTGTGCTATTTTTGTTGCAGGTGCTATTCTTTTTGGAATTCTTGCTAAAAACTGAGCCAAAGCTACTCTTGTATTTGAAAAAAGTGTTACAGAGGTATCTATCTTCTTAGCTCTAATCTCTTTAACCAATTCCCATATGCCAAGATTAGAATCAACTATAACCTCATCAATAAACCCACATGCCAATGCTAAAGCTTTATTTAAAGGAGCTATAAAAACTATTATTTTATTATCTGGATTATGTTTTTTAAGTACATATATAGCAGGTAACGCTGTTATAAAATCACCTAACTTATCATTTCTTACTACTAAAATATTCATCTGATTCCTAGTGTTTAAAATCTTATTTTACATTAAATAGGATATAATTCGCCTTATGAAAGAACCTTTTACATAGGATAGCTATTCCGACCAACCAGAATTACTTAAAGATAAAGCATATAAGAAAGAAATGAGAAAAAAAGAGCTTTTTTCACTTATAAAAACTTACTTACTTGCTTTAATTATTTTACCTTTTTCACTTATTATGATGCCTTTTATTAAAAGAAAAGAGATTAAATCTCACGAGTTTTTTTGTATGGGAGTTGATTTTGAGAGAGAGCCGGAATTAACTTTAAAACTTTTAGATGAATTAGAGATTAATAGAATTTTAGTTCGTATTAAACTTTGGGAGATGGAATCACTTCCTAAACTTAAAGAGTTTATCTTGGAATGCGAAAGTGCCTCGGCTGGGTATGGGAATAAAAAAATAACTTTAAAAATTATGCAAGATAGAGAGCATATAGAAGATTTAGAACTACTAGAAAGAGATTTACGAACAATTTTTACAGCACTTGATGGGCATGTGGATATTTATGAGATTGGTTCAACTATTAACAGAAGCAAATGGGGCTTTTTTAGTGTTGATGAGTACAATAAATTTTATCAAACTGCTTATAATTTAAAACTCTCAGAGTTTCCACATGCCAAGCTTATTGGAAGTGGAGTTATTGATTTTGAGTACCACTTTACAGCTCATACACTCTTTAACTTTTTTAAATACAGATACAATGCTATCTCTTCACTTCTTTATGTTGATAGAAGGGGTGCTCCTGAACATATGCAGATGGGTTTTGCATT
>JAIOSY010000278.1 GCA_021107375.1 Sulfurimonas sp. | reverse complement strand
GAAAGATGTGATATTTTGGGACTAGATAAACTAAACTTTCACCCTGGAAGTCACTTGGTAAAACTTGGAGTAAAAGATAAAAAAAATCAAGAACTTGTAACGGAAGTTGAAAACAGATGTCTTGATCTAATTGCAGAATCAATAAATATTGCTCTTGATAAAACTAAAAATGTAAAAGCAGTTATGGAAAATACAGCAGGACAAGGTACAAATCTTGGTTATAAATTTGAGCATTTAGCTTACATAATAGATAAAATAGAGGATAAGTCTCGCATTGGCGTTTGTATTGACACATGCCATATGTTTACTGCGGGGTATGACATAAGAACTCGTGAAACTTATGATAAAACTTGGGATTATTTTGATAATTTAATAGGCTCAAAATATTTGATGGGTATGCATATAAATGACGCTAAACCATCATTAGGAAGCAGGGTAGATAGACATCACTCTTTGGGTAAGGGTGAGATAGGACTTGATGCTTTTAGATTTATTATGAATGATGAGAGAATGGATGATATTCCTCTTATTTTAGAAACGATTGATAGTAGTATTTGGAAACAAGAGATAGAACTTTTATATTCATTTGTAAAATAGAGGTTCTTTATAGAGAGGTACTTAAATATGGATAGTTTGGTTGACTTTTTATCAGCAAAAAGCGTTGATAAAACAATAATTTTTGAGCATTTAAAATGTAATAAAGTAGAAGCAAAAATGCTTCAATATTTAGCAAAAAAGTATATGAAGGGTGAAGATGATGTTTTAATTCTTGATATTTTACAAGAGTTATACAATGCTGATGAATATGAGTTTATTAAGTATTTAAAAGAGATAAAAAATCTTCTTGAACTTGGTTGGTTACATCAGCAAAGTTTTACCCCTATTAAAATATCAGAAGTTACTTCTTTAGAGTTATTAAACTCTTCAGTTGGTTTATCTCCATCATTTTTAAAACTTCTTCAGTATGGAACTTTAGAGTCTGACTTACCTGATATTAAACCTTATTCTGATCATTTAGAATATCTTCAAGACCAATTTTTTAGAATAGAGTTGTATCAAAAAATAAGTATTATTCGTCAAAATGTTCATGAGCACTCTTTAGGTATAGATAGAGTTCAAAATAAACTTCAACTTTTGGAAAGAAGAATAGAAGAGCGAGTAGAACAAACTTCAGAAAAATTGGTTTTAGATAAATTTTTTAAACAAAAGAAGATGGACACAAAAGAGCAAGTTATATTTATTGCACTTCTTCGTGAAGAGTATAGTGCAACAGATGCTTCTCTTCGTGAAATGAATGCACTTATAGAATTAATCTCTCTCGATGAATATGAGAGGATTAAAAATCGTTCTTTATTAGAAGATGGTTCAAATCTGATAAATGAAGGGATTATTGATTATGAGGAGATGTTAAATCCTTTTGGTGGAATTTCACGAGCATTTTTTATAGTTGATGAGGTTCTTCAAAGTATAATCCATCCACAAAAAAATAAAAAAGTAAGACGATTAAAGCTTAATGTTCTTATAGATGAACAAGATATATTTGAATTAATAGAACCCGAAACCTCTTTAGAAGATGTGGTTTTAAATGAAAAAACAGAAGAGACTTTACAAACTTTAATGAGACAAATGGATAAAGAGGTAGTTGCTCGTTTAGTTGAATGGGGAATAAAAGATAAAAAAAGTGGAATAGATGCAAGAATAATTTTTTATGGAGCAGCTGGAACTGGTAAAACTATGACTGCTTATTCTCTTGCAAAATCTTTAAAAAGACAAGTTTTAGCTTTTGATTGTTCTAAAATTTTATCAATGTATGTTGGTGAAAGTGAAAAAAATGTTCGTAAGATTTTTGATACTTTTTATGATCTTTGTGAAAAAACAAAGTCTGAACCTATTTTACTTTTAAATGAAGCAGATCAATTTTTAGGTGCAAGAAGTAGTGGAAATATCACTGGTTCAGACCAGATGCACAACCAGATGCAAAATATTTTTTTAGAGCAAATAGAAAACTTTAGAGGGATGTTAATAGCTACAACAAATTTATTGGAAAATATTGATAAAGCTTTTTCAAGAAGATTTAATTATAAAATAGAATTTAAAAAACCTAATGAGAAGCAGAGAATTAAATTATGGGAGTTAATGCTTCCAAGCGAGGCACCTTATGATGAAGATTTAGATATAAAAATACTTGCTAAACATACTTTGACTGGTGGACAGATAAATTTAATAATAAAAAATACTGCTTATAAGGTAGCAGTAAGAGAAACACCTATTTTTTCTCAAAAAGATTTCCTTCATGAAATTTTAAAAGAAAAAGATGCGAATTTTGATAGTGAAAAATCTATGGGCTTTTTAAATAACTAATCTTTAAAAACTTAAAAAACAGAATTGTTTTTGTGTAAAATATTACTATTTTACACATATTTTTTCAGATGATAAATCTAGTGTTGCGATTTGTGACATTAGATACCTCTTATATATATATTTTCCTTTTTTTAATACTCTTTTGGTTATAGTGCAAGTAACTGTTTTTTCTTGTATACCCTAAACAGACATAGTGTATCAGCTATTGTTTGAATATATAAGGAAACAAATATATTAAAAAACTAAATTTCAAGGGGTTTAGTTTTTGATTTAAAAGGTAGATTATATGGAGCATATTGCTACAGCAAATCCGTATTTTGGTGTATTTGTACTGTTCGTGGTTACATTTGGTGCATTTACTGCAACAACTATAGCCGCTCGTTTAGCATCTCGTGCATTAGCTGCAAAAGATAGTGAGAAAATTAAGTTATCGGTTTACGAATGTGGACCTGAAGTAACAAGGCAACCAAATAGAGTGTCTCCACAGTTTTATCTGTTCGCACTTTTATTTTTATTGTTTGATGTTGAAATCATTTTTATGTTCCCATGGGCAGTTGATTTTAAACTTCTAGGATGGTTTGGTTTTGCTGAGATGTTGATGTTCATCTTATTATTGGCAATTGGTTTTGTATATGCGTGGAAAAAAGGAGCACTTGAATGGCACAACATAAAGTAGATTATACAAAAAGTGGTGGTTTACCAGTAGCACTTACAAGTATTGACAAATTAGCAAACTGGGGTCGTTCGAACTCTTTATGGGCAATGACTTATGGTCTTGCTTGTTGTGGTATTGAGATGATGGCAGCAGGTGCTTCAAGATATGACTTTGATAGATTTGGTACGATATTTCGTGCTTCTCCTCGTCAGTCAGATGTGATGATAGTTGCGGGAACGCTTACTAAAAAGCACTCTGAATTTATTAAAAGATTATATGATCAGATGACAGAGCCTAGATGGGTTATCTCTATGGGTTCATGTGCAAATACAGGTGGTATGTTTAATACTTATGCAACTGTTCAAGGTGTTGATAGAATTATTCCTGTTGATTTATACCTTCCTGGTTGTGCGCCTCGTCCAGAGACGCTTCAGTATGGAGTTATGTTACTTCAAAAGAAGATTAGAGCAAACTCTGCTAGTAAAGCACAAAAACCAAAAAGGTTAATGTAATGAGAGCGTATACACCTAAAGATGATGTACAAAAAAAGTCATACTATACAGATAGATTTTATGTATCTCCTCAAGTTCCTAAGCAAGAAGTAGAAAGTGATGAGATTTTTGCGGCAGATTTAGCAGCAATAAAAACAAAATTTGATGTTCTTGATGCTTATATTCAAGTTGAGCAAATGGTTGTTTTTATTAAGCCTAATGATAATTATAAAGTTCTTGAACTTTTAAAAGATGAATTAGAATATACTCAATTATCAGAGATGAGTGCTATTGATTTTCTTGCTAAAAGCAATAGCTTTGAAATTTTCTATCAAATGCTTAGTATGAATAAAGCAAAAAGAATTCGTATTAAGATGACTATTGAAAATGGTGCAGCTGTAAATTCAGTTGAAAAACTTTTCCGTAGTGCAGACTGGGCTGAGCGTGAGATGTTTGATATGTTTGGAATTGAGGCAAATGGGCATCCATTTATGAAAAGAATTCTTATGCCTTATGACTGGCAAGGAAATCCACTTCTTAAAACTTATCCATTACAAGGTGATGAGTTTGCTGCTTGGTACGAAGTAGATAAAATCTATGGAAAAGAAGCAAGAGAAGAGATTGGACCTGAAATTCGTGATACTGCAAGAGTAGATAGATATGATTCAGATAGATTCGCTCGTTTAGGACATGAAGTACCTAAAGGAACTAAAATTACAGGCGATGAGCCAGTTGTAGAACAAACATATCAAGAAGATGGTGGTGTGTTCTTAATTAAAAAATTTGATAAAGAGTCATCAGTAGTTATTGATGATCCTCAAAGATAGGGTGGTAAAATATGGCACAGGTAAAAAATAGATTAACACCATTTTTTGAAAATATTACATTTGATAGAGAAGACAATGAATTAGTACTAAACTTTGGTCCTCAGCACCCTTCTGCTCACGGACAACTTCGTTTAATGCTTCACCTTCAACAAGAGCAAATTGTAAAAGCTCATCCAGATGTTGGTTATCTCCATCGTGGTATGGAGAAAATGGCTGAAAACATGATATATAATGAATTCATGCCAACAACTGATAGAATGGATTATATCGCTTCATCTTCAAATAACTATGGTTTTGCTCTTGCAGTTGAAAAACTTATTGGTTTAGAAGTTCCTCGTCGTGCAAAAGTTATCCGTATGATGCTTTTAGAGATTAACCGTTTAATGTCTCACCTTTTTTGGTTAGCTACAACTGCACTTGATATTGGTGCAATGACTGTTTTCCTTTTTGCTTTCCGTGAAAGAGAGTATTTAATGGATATTATCGAAGGTTATTGTGGAGCTAGACTTACTCACTCTGCTATTCGTATAGGTGGTGTTCCTTTAGATATTCAAGATACTTTTATATCTCAATTAAAAACATTCCTTGATAAGCTTCCTGCAAATATTAAAGATTATGAAGATTTACTAGACACTAACCGTATCTGGTTGATGAGAATGGAAGAGGTTGGAACAATTTCAACTGAAATGGCATTATCATGGGCTTGTACAGGACCAATGTTAAGAGCATCTGGTGTTGCATGGGATATTCGTAAAGAAGAACCATATGAATTATATGATGAAGTAGAGTTTAAAGTTCCTTTCTCTGATAAAGGTGATAACTTTGCTCGTTACCGTGTTTATATGGAAGAGATGAGAGAATCTGCGAAAATTCTTTATCAAACTATTGATATGTATGATGAGTGTGTTAAAAACAATCAAACAGAATTAATGGCACATTCTCCAAAATATATATCAGCTTCTAAGCTTGATATAATGACTCAAAATTATTCTTTGATGCAACACTTTGTATTAGTGACACAAGGGATGAGACCACCAGTAGGTGAAGTTTATGTAGCTACTGAATCACCAAAAGGTGAACTTGGTTTCTTTATAAATTCTCAAGGTGGACCATATCCGTATAGATTGAAGCTTCGTGCTCCATCTTTTTGGCATACAGGAATTTTAACTGACCTATTACCTGGTCACTATATTCCAGATGTTGTTTCTATAATTGGTACAACAAATATCGTATTTGGTGAGGTAGATAGATAATGAAAAGATATGATTTAAGAAAATTAAAAAATGACTTTGAGCCTGGCATGAAAGAGATTTTAGGTGAGCATAAAGCTGGTGAAGTAGCAATCTTTTTATTTGAAATAGGTGATTTTACACCTATTCAAAGATCTGCAGATGTAGTAAAAGAGTGTGGTTATGAGTTGATGAACTCTTTAAAGTTTAACGAAGTCGACTGGACTATCGTTGCAAAAAAAGGTTAGGAATAGATTTTGAGTAAAGTATATTTTTCTACTTGGAATGGTGAACTAATAAATAATATTGGTAAACCCCAAGAAGAGTGGGAAGAATCAGCATATAACTTACCAGCATCATATGATAGTCATCGTGAGTCAAAAGCCTTTATTGGTTGGGATGGTGTTTCATTATTTGATGAAGATGTAGATGTAATTCGTTTAGCAATGGAATACGCAGCACAATATCAAGTTTACTCTGAGGCATGTGGAAGATGTGCTCCTGGTAGATGGGGTGGGCAGATTTTATATGATCAATTAGATAAAATTGCTCGAGGTGAAGGTGCTATATCTGATTTAGATCATTTAAAAGAGATTGGTAAAAGTATGCAGATTACTTCTAAGTGTGAGATTGGAAAAACTGTTCCAAATCCTATACTTGACTTAATGACACACTTTGAAGATGTTTTTATGGAGTGTATAAACGAACAGAAAAAATCTAAACATTATGATGAATCTGTTGCGTATATTGCAAAAATTACAGCTCCATGTACAGATGCTTGTCCTGCACATGTTGATATTCCAGGTTATATTGAGGGTGTAAGAGATTTAAGATTTGATGATTCGCTTGAAGCTACTCGTCAAACTATGCCATTAGCACATGTTTGTGGTCGTGTTTGTCCTCATCCATGTGAAGATGCATGTCGTAGAACAAATCTTGATGAACCTATCTCTATTATGTCGCTTAAGCGTATTGGTGCTGATTGGGAAACTGATCATGGTTATGATTTTTTTCATCCTATGGAGAAAAAACCAAGCAATGGTAAAAAAGTAGCAGTTGTTGGTGCTGGTCCTGCTGGTCTTACAACTGCATATTACTTAGCTGCTGATGGTGTTGAAGTTGATGTGTATGAAGCTCTTCCTGTTTTAGGTGGTGAAGTTACTGTTGGTGTTCCAGAGTATCGTATGCCATGGGAAAAATATCTTCAAGATATCGAGTGTGTTCGAGATATGGGAGTTAATTTCATTTTAAACCATGCAGTTACTGCAGATGAATTGAGAGAGTTTGAAACAACTTATGATGCTACTATGATTGCATCTGGTACTCGTATATCTAAAGCAGTAAGATGTGATAATGAGAGAGAAGAGGTTAAAGGTTACTGGGGAGCTATTGATTTCCTTGACTGGGTAAATCTTTATGAAAAATTTGATATTAAAACACCTAAATCTGTTCAAGAACAACAGATGTTATCGACTGATTATGTAGATTTGACTGGTAAAACAGTTGTATGTGTTGGTGGTGGATTTACTTCAATGGATGTTGTTCGTTGTTCTATTCGTGCTGGAGCTAAGAAAGTTGTTATGATTTATCGTCGTGATGAGAAAACAATTATTAGAAACACTACCTATGAAGAGTATCATGAAGCTGTTGAAGAGGGTGTAGAGTTTATTTTCCACTCAGCAGTTGCAAGAATGAATGATGAAGATGATGTATTAAAATCACTTGATTTTAATATGTTTGAACTTGTTCCAGATCCAAATGGTGGTCGTGCTCAATTAGTTAAAATTGACGATGGTGATTTTAGTATGGATGTTGATTATCTAATCCCTGCTGTTTCTCAAAGTGCTGATTTGAAATTTTTACCACAGGAGTGGGAACTTGATATGACATCATGGGCTACAATTAAAACAAATGGCAAAGATTATATGACATCTCGTAAAGGTATTTTTGCTTCAGGTGACTGTGAATATGGTCCAATGACAATTGTAAATGCAGTTGGTCAAGCTAAGCGTGCAGCATCAGTAATGAGTCGCTATATAGAAACTGGTGAAATTACTTTAACTGATGATGAGATTATGGAAGATCATTTAGTTAAGTTAAAAGTGTATAACAAAAAAGAAAAAGTAACTGGTTGGTTACCTGGTTTACCAAGAGAACATAGTTTAGTATTAGATGCAGATTTTAGAAAAAGCAATAATGCTGAAGTTAACTTAGGTTTTACACAGGATGAAGCAATAAGTGAAGCTGATCGCTGTATGCGTTGTTATTACATCGCTATGGTTCAGGCGTAGGAGGTGGATATGAATAAAACAATTAACTTTAAAATTGATGGCATATCTGTTGAAGCACAAAAAGGGGAAACGATATTAACCATCGCCCGTAGAAATGATATCTATATCCCTACTATGTGTTATATATCTAAAACAACTCCTTGTGGTTCTTGTCGTATGTGTGTTGTTGAGGCTGAGGGAGTTGATGGTTTTGTACTTTCATGTAATACTCCTCCAACTGAAGGTATAAATATTACAACAAATACAAGTGAATTAGAAAAAGAACGAACAAACATTATGAAACTTTATGATGTCAATCATCCTTTAGAGTGTGGTGTTTGTGATAAATCTGGTGAGTGTGATTTACAAAATAAAACTTTAGAATTTGGTGTATCCCAGCAAAATTTTTCAGCTCGTGATCAATCTCGTGAAATACAAAACTGGGGATTAATAAATTATGATCCAGCTCTTTGTATTTTATGTGAAAAATGTGTTCATGTTTGTAATGAAGTTATTGGTGATGATGCTATTGAAGTTAAATTTGGTGGATATAGTTCAACAATTATTCCTAAAAATTCTGAGACATTAGATTGTACTTTTTGTGGTGAGTGTATTGCAGTATGTCCAGTTGGAGCTCTTGTGAGTTCTGATTTTCAATATACAGCAAATGCATGGGAATTAAATCGTGTACCAGCTGTATGTGCTCATTGTTCTGCTGGATGTTCATTAGAATATGAGACGAGAGATGCTGGAATTAATGGCGATAAAAGTATATATAGAGTTAAAAATAACTTTGAATTTATTAATCTTTGTGGTGCTGGTCGTTTTGGATACGATTTTGATAACAAAGCTATTAAAGATGAATCTGCATTTAATAAAGCTGTTGAAGCTATACAAAATGCAAAAGCGATTCGTTTCTCTTCAATGATAACAAATGAAGAAGCATATATGTTAGGTGAATTAAAGAATAAGTTTGGAATGAAACTGTTCAATGAAGATGCAAGATTGTATGCTGAATTTATGAATGCCTATAGTAGTATAAGTGGTAAAAAACATCATAGTGCTACACTTGATGCTGTAAAACAGGCAGATGCGGCTATAGTTATTGGAAGTAGAATATCTACTGATAATCCAGGTGTTAGATATGCATTAACAACAGCTTCAAGACATAATGGAGCTAAAATAGTATATGCTCATCCAATTGAAGATGCCTTAATGCAAAATGTTGTAACTCAGCTTATGAAATACGAGGTTGGTACAGAAGAGGGTGTTATGGCTCTTTTGGCTAATGGTATTTTAAAAGATGCAGATTTATCTGATGAAGAGCGTTCATTTTTTGATGATTTAGATCTTGGTTATATTGGTGCAGAGACTAATATTGGTGAAGAAGAGATTGACCAAATGATGAAATCATTCTCTCGTTGTAAAAAGCGTGTATTAATTATTGGTAGTGATATGATGGCACATAAGTGTGCTACTAATATTGCAAAATTAGTTGCATTAATAGAAAAATATACTACATTTAGTTTACTTATTGTTCCTTCGCAAGTTAATACTCTTGGTGTATCCCTTATTAATTCATTAGATATTGATGAAGATATTATAGATGTTGTTGGTTATAATGATAATGGTAATTTTGTTATATCTTCTTTAGAATATGCAAATTTATCAATACCATCTTTAAATCAGCAAGAGGGTACATTTGTTAGTATTGATAATAGAGTTTTACCAACAAATGTTGCTTTAGATTTTGATGGATATACTCTTCATGATTTAGTCTTGGCATGTGGGATTGAGCATGAAAATACAATTGATTGTACAAAAGAACTAAGTGCTAAATCTGGTTTTAAAGCAGTTGAATTTGATTCTTTAGAGAATTTTTTATCTGTTTATGGCGATGATGATAGAGGTTACATACTTGACGAAGTTAAGTGTAATGTTGATGGAAAACTTGATTTTATAGATGAATTACCAGAATTTAATGGTACAGTTATATATAATGTAAATCCTGTTTTGCAGTTTAATGCATATACAAATAAGACTAAGCAGTTAGAAAAAGATAGTTCATTAAGAGGTTCAGCCCAATTTGCATCTGCTGCAAGAATTTCGGATGGAGATAGTATAGAAATTACTTTTGGTTCTCAAACCATTAGAAGAGAATTTAAGTTAGATGAAAATCTAAAAGGTACTATAGCTCTTAATCCTACATTCGATATAGCAGTAGATTCTAGTAGATATAGATTTGAAAAATCCAAAATAGTGAGAGTAACAAATGAGTAATATTACTATAAACATTGATGGAAAAGAGATAAAGACACAAGAGGGTGAATTTATTCTAAATGCCGCTCGTGCAAATGATATTTTTATCCCAGCAATATGTTATTTAACAAGATGTAGTCCGACATTAGCTTGTCGTATATGTCTTGTTGAAGCTGATGGCAAGCAAGTATATGCTTGTAATGCCAAGAGTAAAGATGGGATGAATATTGTCACTTCAACTGAAAATATTGATAAAGAACGCCGTGCGATTATGGAGGTTTATGATGTAAATCATCCTCTTCAATGTGGTGTATGTGATCAGTCAGGTGAATGTGAATTACAGAACTATACTTTAGAATTAGGTGTTGATTCACAAAATTATGCAGTTAAAGATGTTGATAGAAGTTCACATGATTGGGGGCATATCCATTATGATCCAGGTCTTTGTATAGTTTGTGAAAGATGTTCTACTGTATGTAAAGATATGATTGGGGATAACTCACTTAAAACTATTCCTCGTGGAGCAGATGCACTAGATGCTGAGTTTAAAGAGAGTATGCCAAAAGATGCTTATGCGATGTGGAATAAACTTAATAAGTCTGTAATTGGTCTTACTAATGGAACTGATGTTCTTGATTGTACATCTTGTGGTGAGTGTGCTGCTGTTTGTCCAGTTGGTGCTTTAGTAGATACTCACTTTATGTATAAATCAAATGCTTGGGAACTTAACCGTATTCCTGCTACTTGTGGTCACTGTTCTGCTGGTTGTCAGATATCTTATGATGTTAAACATACAAGTATTGAAAACCCAGAAGACAAAATTTACCGTGTTATGAATGAGTGGAATTATGTTTCACTTTGTGGTGCTGGTAGATATGGATTTGATTACCAAAATGCTGATGTAGTTAAAGATGAAGTTGCTTTTGATAAAGCAGTCCAAGCTTTCAAAAAAGCTGATACTATTAAATTCACTTCAACTATAACAAATGAAGAAGCATTGATTTTAGAAAATCTAAAAGATGAATTTGGATATAAGTTAGTAAATAATGAAGCTAAATCTTTTCAAGCCTTCTTAGAAAATTATTCTGCTATTAGTGGAACTAGTCTTTATGGAAGTTATTTAAAAGAGATGGCTGAGAGTAACTTTATCGTTTCTATCGGTTCAGCTTTAAAAACTGATAATCCAAATGCAAGATATTCATTTAATAATTCACTTACTGTAAATAAAGGTGCAGGTTTGTATTTTCATCCTGTAAGTGATCCTATTATTGATGCAATGGGTAAAAGTATAATGAGTATAAAACATAAGCCACTTCAAGAAGAGGCTGCTTTATACTTAATCTTAGATTTATTTGCTGATAAAGAAAAATTACCATCAGATATTACTGATTATTTAGCATCTTTTCACTCTACTAAAACAGTAACAGTTACTGAAACTATTAAAGAGAAAATAGTTGAGATTGTTAAAGAGATGAAAGTTAATGAAGAGACTGGTGAAGAGGAAGAAGTTGAAGTAGAGAAATCTAAAATGGTTCCTAAAAAAGTAAGTAAAGATGTGGAAGTTGATGATAACAGATTACTTTCTGTACTTAATGCACCTAAGAGTTTTACTGAAAATTTAGATAAGTTCTTAAAGAAAAAGGAAACTTTCTCTTTAGTAGTTGGAGCAGATTTATATAACCATCCAAACTCTAAAAACTGTGCAAGATTGGTTGCTTTAGTTGAAAAATATAGCAAATTTAAAATCATTATGATTCCAACTCTAACAAACTCTCTTGGAGTTTCTCTTATTAATGAACTTAGTGATGATGAGGGTGAGTTTAGTATAGGTTATAATACTAAAGGTGATTTCACATTATCTGCACTTGGTGATGGAGACTTAGATATGCCTGCTATTAATCAGCAAGAGGGGACATTAACTTCTATTAATAAAAGAGTTAATCCAACAAATGCTGCACTTGGTTATGGTGGATATGAACTAAATGATATTGCAAATGCTTTAGGTTTAAATGTTGAAAATACAATTGACTATACTTTAGCATTACCAGTAGCAAAAGGTTTTAAAGCTGAGAAATTTGATGATTTACCAGATTATTATACAAATGCTGGTGAATCTATGCGTGGATATGAGCTTAAGAAGATGGATATAAAAGTTTCAGATGATGAGAGTGTTGAAAAACTAGATGAAACACTTACTTTATCTGATTCTTTAATTTATCTTGCTAATCCAGTAAGACAGTTTAGTGAATTTACCAATAAAGCTACAAACCTTGATGAGGTAAGTGGTATCTACATGAGTGAAGAGTTTTTAGCTAACTCAGAACTGAATGAGGGTGATAGTGTAAGAGTGAAGAATGAAAATGGTGAAGTTGTTGCAAATATTGTTAGCGATAATAAAATCGCTGGAGATGTTGTGATTATTCCAAGTTTTGATTCTAAATTAAATTCAGAGGCTTTGTTTAGTGGTTATCGCTTTGCATCAGCTTCGATAGAAAAGGTGTAATATATGGAAGTAGCATATTTAATTGAAACGGTTATCAAGGTCGTTGTTGTTCTGCTTGTATTTTCTGCTTTAGCGGGTATAGGAACATACTTTGAGCGTAAAGTTCTTGCGTTTATGCAGCGTCGTCTTGGTCCAATGAATGTTGGTCCTTATGGAATGTTACAGTTTGGAGCGGATGCTATAAAGCTTTTTACAAAAGAGGATATTATCCCTTCAAATGTTGTTGCTCCTATTTTTAAAATAGCACCAGTTATTACTGCTGCTACTGCATTTATAGCAGCGGCAGCTATTCCATTTTTACCTGAATTTACTATCTTTGGATATACAGTTCACCCAATTGTTTCTGATATTAATATTGGTATATTATATATTCTTGGGGTTATGGGTGTAGGTTTATATGGTCCATTACTTGGTGGTATGGCATCAGCAAATAAATTTTCTTTGCTTTCAGCTGCTCGTGGTGCTGCTGTATTTATCTCTTATGAGGTTGTTACAGGTTTATCAATTTTAGCTCCAATTATGATGGTTGGTTCATTGTCATTAATTGATTTTAATGATTATCAACTTGAGAATGGTTGGATGATATTTAATATGTATGGTGTTGGATTTGTGGCATTTATTCTATTTTGGATTGCTGGATTTGCTGAAACTGGTCGTACTCCATTTCACTTAATTGCTAATGATCATGAGATTATTGATGGATTTGGTACTGAGTATTCTGGTATGAGATGGGGACTTTTCTTCATTGGAGAATATGCAAATATGTTCTTTATCTCTTTTGTAATCCCTTTATTATTTTTGGGTGGTTATGGTGATGGAAGTTTCTTAGGTGCTATGGCTTTACTTGGTAAAATGTCATTCTTCTTCTTTTTCTTTTTATGGACAAGAGCTGCATGGCCAGATGTTAGACCAGATCAATTAATGTGGTTATGTTGGAAAGTATTAATGCCAATAGCGGTATTAAATATTCTAATTGCTGCAATAGTAATGATATAAGGTGGTAGAGATGAATAATGAAGCATTTAATAATAGAGATGTAAGTGATAGCTACTTTTTAGTAGATATTGAAGATTATCCTACCGAGCCGTGGGATAAGTTTAAAAGAGTTATAAAAAGAACTTTTAGAATTGAGCTTTTTGTAGGTCTTTGGGTTGTTATAAGAGAGATGTTTAAGTTTGATATCCATACTATTTCATATCCTGAAGAGAAAATGCCAATAGGTCCTAGATACCGTGCTATTCATGAGATGAAGAGATTATGGGAATCAGATACTGAGAGATGTATCGGTTGTGGACTTTGTGAGAAGATTTGTATATCTAATTGTATTAAAATTGATACTAGAATAGATGAAAATTCTCGTAAAGAGGTTAGTGAATATAGTATTAATCTTGGTCGTTGTATCTTTTGTGGATATTGTGCTGAAGTTTGTCCAGAACTTGCAATTACACATGGTGGTAGATATGAAAATGCATCTGATCAGAGGGAACATTTTTTAATGTATGAAGATATGTTAACACCATTGGATAAGATGACTGCTGGAACTCAAGTTGAGTTTGAAGGTTTTGGTGCTATTACACCACATGAAGATGAGCGTGTTAAAAAAACACCTCTAGCATATTAAGGAGTTTGGGAATGTTTGAAGCTATAGCTTTTTATCTGTTTGCTTTTTTAACTACTTTGATGTTTTTTATTACGGTAACAACATCACAAGCGTTATATGCATTAACTGCATTAGCAGCAGGAATGATATTTATATCAGCATTTTTCTTTATTCTAGGTGCTGACTTTTTAGGTGCGGTTCAGATCGTTGTTTATTCGGGTGCTGTAATGGCTCTTTACGCTTTTGGTATGATGTTTTTTGATAGTACAAGAGAAGTCAAAGAGAAACAGGGGAATAAGTTAATTGTATCTGGATTAAGTATTTTAGCAGCTATTTTAGTTGTTCTGATTTTTGCTGCTCCAATGGTAACTGATAACATTGTTGCTCTTTATCCAGTGATAGAAGGTGCTGGTAATACACAACAAGTTGGTATGGTTCTGTTTACTAAATACCTAGTACCTTTTGAAGTTGCAGCAGTTATGTTACTTGTGGCTATGATAGCTGGTATCGTTTTAGCAGGAAAGAAAATGGATTTATCTATTACACTTATGAATGATGCTGAAATTAAAGATATGAAGAAAGATCAAAATAAGAAGGTACTTTCATGATGGAAATTGGACTAAATCACTATCTTGTATTATCAACAATCCTTTTTTCTATAGGTTTAGTTGGTGTTATGAGAAGAAAAAATCTTCTTTTACTGTTTTTCGCAACTGAGATATTACTAAATTCTGTAAATATCGCTTTTGCTGCGATTTCACACTACTATGGTGACTTAACTGGTCAGATGTTTGCTTTCTTTGTGATAGCAATCGCTGCGTCAGAAGTAGCTGTAGGACTTGGTTTATTAATTGTTTGGCATAAGCGTCATAACAATATTGACTTAGATTCAATGTCAACGATGAAAGGATAATAGATGGAATTATATTTATATATAGCACTATTCTCACCACTAGTTGGTTCAATGTTTGCTGCACTTTATGGAGCTAAACCAAGAACTAAAATAGCTGGTGTTGTTCCGAGTGCGTTACTTATTACTTCACTAATTGCAAGTACTATTCTTTTAGCTCACATATTAAGTACTGGAGAGATAGTACATGTTGAGATGATGACATGGATGGCAACTGGTAATCTTTATATTCCATTTGGATTTATTGTTGATCAAGTATCTGTAACAATGATGATGGTTGTTACTTTAGTTTCAAGTGTTGTTCATGTATATGCGATTGGTTATATGGACCACGATAAAGGTTTTAATAGATTTTTCTCTTGGTTATCGGCATTTGTTTTCTCAATGTTGATACTTGTTATGAGTGATAACTTTGCTGGTCTTTTCATTGGTTGGGAAGGTGTTGGTCTTTGTTCATGGGGACTTATCGGTTTTTGGTATCATAAAGAGAGTGCTACTTGGGCAGCAAACGAAGCATTTATTATGAATCGTATTGCTGACCTTGGAATGTTAATTGGTATTTTCCTTGTTTATTGGAATACGGGTACGCTTCAGTATGAGGGTGCTTTTGCTGCAATGCAAAACTTAGATACTGAAATACTTACTTGGATGGGTATATTTTTATTTATTGGTGCTATGGGTAAATCAGCTCAGTTTCCACTTCATACTTGGTTAGCTGATGCAATGGAAGGTCCTACACCAGTTTCTGCATTAATCCATGCAGCAACAATGGTAACAGCAGGTGTTTATCTTGTTGTTCGTTCAAATGAATTATATGCATTAATTCCAGATGTTGGAGTTTTTATAGCATCTCTTGGTGCATTTGTTGCAATGTTTGCGGCATCGATGGCTTTAGTTAATCGTGATATTAAAAGAGTTATTGCTTATTCAACTCTTTCACAGTTAGGTTATATGTTTGTTGCTGCAGGTTTAGGTGCGTATTGGGTTGCATTGTTTCACCTTATGGCTCATGCATTCTTTAAAGCATTATTATTTCTTGGTGCGGGTAATGTTATGCATGCAATGGATAGTGAACTTGATCCATTTAAAATGGGTGGTCTTGGTAAGACAATGAAAGCTTCAATGGTAATGATGACTTTGGCTTCTGTTGCACTTGCTGGTATTTTCCCTCTAGCTGGTTTCTTTTCAAAAGATATTATTATAGAAGCTGCTTTTGTTGAGCATCATTTTATTATTTATACGGTATTACTTTTAACTGCTGGTTTAACTGCATTTTATTCATTTAGAATTATTGCACTGATTTTCCACGGTGAAGAGAGATATAAACTGTTTGGTTTTCATCCACATGAAGCATATAAATTTATGTTAGTAGCTATGAGTCCACTTCTTATTCTAGCAGTAATTGCTGGTTCATTAAAAATGACTTATTTTGAAATGGTAACAGCTGTTCTTCCTGCAACAGAATATCATCTTCATAGTGTTACTACTTACTGGATTATGACTATAGGAACACAGATTTTTGTAATCTTGGCAATTTTATATGCGTATAAAAAATATGCTAACAGTAGTATAAAAGTTCCTGATGGAACATCAAAAATGGAAAAAAGTTTTGTTTATAAATTATTGATTAATCAATATTATATACCGTACTCTTATGAGCAATACCTTATTAGACCATATAGAGAATTATCTACTATTTTCTGGAAACAGATTGATATGAAAATTGTTGATGCAAGTGTAGATGGAATAGCAGGTATTATTTATGGTACAGGTGAAAAAACAAGAGCAATGCAGAGTGGTAATTTATCTACAATGCTTAAATGGATGGTATTAGGTTTAGTTATTCTTTTATCATTAGCTGTAGTTTTTGGACTTGCAGCAAGACACTTTGATGAAATTAAAGTTATTTTATCTGGTTTAGGAGTTTAGTAGATGTTAGATCATATTTTATCGATTTTAATTTTCTTTCCAGCACTTGCGGCAGTGCTTGGATTTATGATAGACAAAAATAGCATTCGTGCTTATGGTGTGTCTGTGGCAGCTATAGAGTTTGTTTTATCTCTATTTTTATGGTTCTCTTTTGATTCTAGTATATCTGGTATGCAATTTATGGAACAAATTCCATTAATACCATCATTTGGAATTAACTATATCTTAGGTGTAGATGGGATTTCACTTTTTATTGTTATTTTAGCAGCATTTTTTACTATGATAGGTATTGCTTCTTTAACTGATACAAAAAATGTTAAAAACATGATAATTACACTTTTGTTTTTACAAATGACAATGGCTGGTGTTTTTGTTGCTCTTGATGCTATTGTATTTTATATTTTTTGGGAACTTTCACTTGTACCAATGTTATATATTATTGGTGCTTGGGGTGGTCCTTTAAGAATTTATGCTTCTGTTAAATTCTTTTTATATACATTTGCTGGTTCATTAGTTATGTTAGTTGGTATGTTATTTATGGCATATTTTTATTATCAAGCTACTGGTCAGTGGAGTTTTGCAATTCTTGATTGGTATAGACTTATTTTACCTGAGACTTTCCAGCTTTGGTTATTTGTAGCATTCTTTATTGGTTTTGCTATTAAAGTACCAATGTTTCCATTTCATACATGGTTACCATATGCACACGGTCAAGCACCAACTATTGGTTCTGTAATACTAGCGGCGATTTTACTTAAAATGGGTACATATGCATTTATCCGTTTTTCATTGCCATTATTTCCAGATGCATCGGTATATTTTATGTTTCCAATAGCAATAATCTCAATTATAATGATTGTATATACTGCTATGATAGCTTATGCACAAGAAGATGTAAAACAAGTTGTTGCTTACTCATCAGTTTCACATATGGGTGTTATTATTCTTGGAACTTTCGCTTTAAATGTTGAAGGTATTACAGGTTCAATCTTTTTAATGATTGCACATGGTGTTGTATCAGGCGCACTGTTCTTACTTGTTGGTGTTATATATGAAAGAAGACATACTAAGATGATGAGTGAGTTTGGTGGTTTAGCACATGTTATGCCAAGATATGCAACTATATTTGGTTTAATGTTAATGGCTTCCGTTGGTATGCCTTTAACAATTAACTTTGTTGGTGAGTTCTTAAGTCTTCTTGGATTTTATCAACAGTCACATATTTTAACTCTTTTAGCTGGAATAGCAATTGTTGTTGGAGCTATCTATATGTTAGCGGCATACAAAAAAATGTTTTTTGGTGAACTTACAAATGAAAAAAATAAAAATTTACCAGATGTAAGTAAAAGAGAATTAGTAGCTTTAATTCCATTGTCAATTTTAACTATAGTGTTAGGGATTTATCCTACACCTATTTTAAAACCTATAAATAATTCTGTTGAATCGATTGTGCAATTAATGCATGATAAGTCTATCACTGAAGAAGCTAAAACAAGAATTCCTAATCTTGCTGCTTCTAAAGGGATAGAAATTACTAGAACTTCTATGAAGGAGGCACACTAATGTTAGAGCCAATAAATATTTCATTAGAGTCATTAAACTTAATGACTCTATCACCAATGTTAATACCTGTCATTGGAGCACTTTTAATTATAATTATAGATATTATTAAAGGTGGATTAGATAAAACATTATATGTTGCATTAAGTCTTCTTTTCTTATTTATGGATTTTAATGCATTACTCGCATCAGCTACAACTTTTGCTGAAGATGGCACAATAATGGGTGTCTTTGATATGATGCTAATAGATGGTATAGCAATTTTAGGTCAATTAATAATAGTTGGTGCTTCAATGTTATTCATTCCCTTAGCTCTTACTCATAAAAGATTCCATGAGTTTTCTTATCCTGAATTTTTTGCATTATTCTTATTTATGCTTGCTGGATTTCAGTTTATGGTTGCGACGGATAGTTTGATTCTTATTTTTGTAGGTCTTGAAACTGCTTCATTGGCATTATATACTTTAATAGCTATGCATAATCGTGATAAATCATTTGAAGCAGCTGTTAAGTATTTTACTATGGGTGCTTTAGCTGCTGGTTTTTACTCTTTTGGATCAATGGTGTTTTATGCACTTACAGGTTCAGTTGAAATTAATCAAATAGCTAGTGTTTTAGCTGCTAATGGATATGCTGATATGGGTTATGTTCTTGTAGCAACAGCATTTATGCTTGGTGCTTTAGGATTTAAAGTATCTCTTGTACCATTTCATACTTGGGCTCCAGATGTTTATGAGGGTGCAAGTGCTTCAATGGCTGGATTTATGTCGATTGTTCCAAAAATTGCTGTATTTGTAGTTGCTATGCGTATTTTTGAATTTTTAATTCATAGTGGTGTAGTTTGGTTAGAGATAGTTCTTTATATTGTTGTTGTTGTAACAATGACTATGGCAAATATTTGGGCATTGGTTCAAACAGATGTTAAAAGAATGTTAGCATATAGCTCAATCTCACATGCCGGATTTGTAATGGCGGCTATTTTAATTGGTACAACCCAATCAAATAGTGCATTGTTTTTATATTGGGTACTATTTAGTTTTACTAATCTTGGTGCATTTAGTATGTTATGGATATCTCGTCAAAAACATTTACCAGATCACCAAAGAAGTGACCATAGTTATGATAAATTTGCAGGTATGATAAAAACAGCACCTGTTGGTGCTGTTATAATGGGTCTATTTATGTTAAGCCTTGCCGGATTACCTCCTTTTGCATTATTTTGGGGTAAGTTATATATAATTAGTTCGGCTGTAACTGGTGGATATACAATATTAGCATTAATTATGGCTCTTAACTCAGCTATTGCTGGTTATTATTACTTCAAATTAATAGTTTATATGTTTATGAAAGAACCAGTAATTGGTACTGATGGACATATGTATGTATCTAATGCAACTTTAGCTTTAAAATCAATAATTGGTTTTGCAGCAGTAGGAACTATTTTTGCTATCATAGTATTAGATCCAGTTTTAGAGTTTATTACAGCATTTGTATATAACAGTGGATATTAATAGATAAAATCTACTCAAGGGGAAGAGAATTTGTTTAAATGGATACTCTTTGCTCTACTCTCTTTAAATCTTTTTGCACTTGAGGTTTCCCTTACAGGTGCAAAAGAAGATTTTACAAGTTATTCAACCTTTCATTTAAAGGATAATAATCCTTTTCTTTGTCAAGAAACAAAAAATGATTTTAATGAAATCACTCAAATAGTCTGTGCCTTTAATAAAAAACCATCAACTAAAATAAAAGAGTTACAAAATAATTTTTTTAAAATTCAAAATAAAATTCAAAATAAAACATTTTTTTTAATTATTACACCGTATTATAAAATAAAACTTTATCCTATGATATTTGATATGACAAAAGAAATATCTGTATATCAAGAAGATGTAAAATTATCAAAACATTGGATGATTGTTGGATATAAGAATAAATTACCATATATAAAAAAAGAGAATAAAATTGATACAAGTATAAACTTTCCATTTGAATTATTTAAAGATAGTTTACCTTATGTTGGGGGCTTAGATATAAAAGGAAATCCTGTTCATATTAAGCGTATTGGTGATGTTAGTGATTATTTAAAGATAAAAAAATTATATAAAGAAAAAAAATATGACTTATGTTTAGAACTGATTGATGATGTTATGGAATCATATCCTAATTCATTATTTAATGCAGAATTGATATATTATAAAATTAGAGTTTATTCAAGGTTAAAAGATAATGATAATGTTATAGACCTATCTAAAGAGTATTTAAGAGAACACTCTTCAGATGAAAATGTTCCAGAAGTTTTAGCATTGGTAGCAAAAGCATATTCTCTTATAGGTTTAAATACTGATGCAGATTATTTTTTTGATAGGCTATTTAGTGAGCATGAGGAATCAGAATATACAAAATGGGGATATATATATAAAGGACAGATGTTAGAAGCATCAGGTAGTGTATCAAAAGCACTACAATTTTATGAAAAAGCATTAAGTGATACTAAAGATATTGATGTTGGTGCTACTGCTGCATATAGATTGGCTCATTATAAAATTTCAAATACAAATAAAGAAGAAGCTTCTGAGTATATAATGAAAATAGTAAAAGCAAAGCCAAGTTTTTTTATGAATGATTTAAAAACTTCTATGGATATGATGTATCAGTTTGCTGATGCTAGTGAATATACAACTGCAGCATTTATTGCAAAGTCTATAATAGATGAAACAGATAAAAATCATGATGAACATGAACGGCTATTAAAAGATAGAGGTATATGGTTAGCTAAAACTGATGATAAGAAAAAAGCATTAGAAGCATTAAATGATTATATAAAAGAGTATAAATATGGTTCATTTGAAGAGGAGATAGCTGTTGTAAAAGATGAACTATTTTTTGATACAAGTGAAGGTAATTTTTCGGTTAAGTTAGAGGAATATAATAATCTTATTAATGAATATACAAATAGTTCAATAGGTAATAGAGCCATATATGAAAAAGGAAAACTTTTAAGAGATAACCAGAAGTATAGTAATGTTCTTGATTTTAAAGACTCTATTTTAGATTTAGATGAAGAGATATATGTGGAGACTTCAGATATTGTTCGAGATTCAGCTATAGGTGTTATGAAGTTAGCACTTAAAAATAGAGAGTGTCAAAAGGTTTTAGATATTTCAAATGACTATAATATTACTCTTTCAAATAAATGGGATGATGGTGTATATGAGTGTTCCATGATGGGTGGGGATTATATTTTATCTAAAGAGATAGTTAGTCGTAATTTAAAATCAAAAGATTTAGAATTAAGAAAGAGATGGTTGTATAGATATATAAAAGTTGATTTTGCTATTGGTAATTATAGTGATGTGATTGATGCCTCAAAGGAACTTAAACTTTTAATCTTGGATGAAAAAGATTCAAAATATAAAGATGTATATAGAATATTATTTGATACTTACCAAAGATTAGAAAATACTAAAGAGTTACTTGATTCAATTATAGAGATACAGAAGATTTTTGGAGTTAGTTATAAAGATATAGAAAGATATATCGCTGTTATGAGTATGGGCAGTGATACTAAAGATGATAATATAGTTATAAAATATGGTGAAGAGGTGGTGAAAATTCAAAATAAATCTAAATCTTATGCACAAAGTCCATTTGTAGAGTTTACTCTTTACCAATCATATTTAAATAAAGAAGATTTAACAAAAGCTTTAAATATTATAAAATCATTAGATAATATAGAATTAGATAAAACTATAAGAGCAAGACAAAAATACTTACTTGGTTCGGTGTTATCTAAATTATGGAGAGATAAAGAAGCACAAGTAGCCTATCAAGAATCTATAGATGCTGATTCAGAGTCTGCTTGGGCTAAACTTGCTACAAGCGCTAAAGATATTTAGTATTTAGTTTAGTTCTAAACAATCAGCTATAGAGTAAAGACCAGCCTCTTTATTTACTAGCCAACCCCCAGCTCTGATTGCACCTTTTGAAAATGTGTTTCTTGAGGTTGCTGTGTGGTTTAGTTCTATAAATTCACCATCATTATAAAAACCTACAGTATGTCTACCAACGATATCACCACCACGAAGTGCCATAACCGCAATTTCATTTTTTGTTCTTTCACCAATGTTGCCATCTCTACCACTTACACGAACTTTATTTATATCTAAGTCTCTTCCAGCTGCAGCAGACTCACTTAGAGTAAGAGCAGTGCCACTAGGCGCATCTTTTTTATGTTTGTGGTGCATCTCTACGATTTCGATGTCAAACCCTTCAAGAGCAGCTGAGGCTTGATATACAAGTTTATTTAAAAGAGCAACACCAAGTGACATATTTGTAGCATAAAGTATAGGCATTATCTCGCTTGCATCCTTTAAAAGATTTAATTGATGGTTGTTTAATCCAGTTGTTCCAATAACTAAAGGTTTAGGTGTATTTATAGCATTTTCTAGGAGAATTTCACATGCATCAGGAAGTGAAAAGTCTATTACTACATCACAAGCATTTAAAAATGATTTCATATCTGTTGTAATTAAAATGGAAGGGTCAATGGAAAAATCTAAACTATTCCTTACATAGACCGTACTAACACTCATATTTGAAGTATCTTTTAAATCATCTAAAAGAAGTTTTCCAACTCTACCACTTGCACCAAATACACCAACTTTAATCATCTTTTTGCCTTGAATATTATTTTTTGAAATTATACCAAATCTTAATTTAATAACTCATCAACATAAGAGATAACTTGAAGAGCTGCTACTGCCCCATCTCCAGCTGCACTTACAACCTGTTTTGGAGCAGCTATACGCATGTCTCCAGTTGCATAAAGTCCTGCTATTGAAGTTTTCATGCTTATATCTACTATAACTTCACCTTGCTGACTCATATCACATAAAAAACTTCCATCTTCTTGGATAAGAGTTTGGTTATTTACATCATTTCCAACAAAAGTAAATACACCTGGAACTGAAATATCACGAATTTCTCCATCTTTATTTTTAACTTTTATACCTGTTACACCCATAGCATCGCCATAAACTTCATCAGGTGAAGAGTTTAAAATCACTTCGATATTTTCAGTGTTATTAACTCTTTCAACCGTATTTGGTGCTGAACGGAAAGTATCTCTTCTATGAACTAGGTAAACTTTCGAGCAGATTTTAGCTAAGTATAAAGCCTCTTCAAGAGCAGTATCACCACCTCCGATTACAACAACCTCTTTACCTTTGTAAAAGAAACCATCACAAGTTGCACAAGTGCTTACACCTTTACCAAACAGTTCATCTTCACCAGTAAAACCAACTCTGCGAGGACGAGAACCAGTACCGATGATAACACTATGAGCATCCTGAGTTGTCCCATCTTCTTTATGGATAGTAAATAAATCACCACTTTTACTAACTTTAATGATGTTTACCATCTCATGCTTTAGTCCAAACTTCTGACACTGCTCTGGCCATGGCATCATTAAATCCATACCAGTAATCTCACCAGTAACACCAGGATAGTTTTCTATCTCAGAAGAGTTAGTGATTTGCCCACCAGGCATACCTTTTTCAAACATTGTTACATTTTCAAGTCCGCCACGAGTTGTATATAGTCCAGCAGTAAGTCCAGCAGGTCCACCACCAATAATTGCACAATCTAAAATCATCTTTTATCCTCTATAAATTATTTATTTGTTTTGATAATTCATCTAAATTATCTAATTTCCGTATCATACTATCTTGTTTATAAAGAGAGTCTTTTGATTTCTTTATAAAAAAAATAGATGGGGATTCATAAATATTAAATCTTTGAATAAATCTTAATGAACCTTTTGTTCCACTTCTTAAAAAAGTTGTATCTTCACTGTTTTGTCGTACTTCATTATAGTAGTCTATCGCTAAAATTGGAAGATTTAAATTTATATTTG
>JAIOSY010000169.1 GCA_021107375.1 Sulfurimonas sp. | reverse complement strand
TTTTATGAGTAAAAAAGACAAATATATTATAAAGAGGTCTCAATATGATGCTGTCGTATTTGATCTTGATGGTGTTATAACGCAAACACAGAAGCTACATGCCAAAGCATGGAAGAAGACGTTTGATAATTTTTTAAAATACAGAGCCGGAGGGGATGATTTTAAACCTTTTGATATCTCTAAAGACTACTTCAGTTATGTGGATGGAAAACCAAGAGATGAGGGAATAAAAAGTTTTCTTGTTTCAAGAGATATAAAAATTCCACAAAGAAGAAGTGCTAACGCAACATATATAGAGAGTGTTGAAGCTTTGGAAGATAGTAAGAACAGATTTTTTTTAGAGTTTCTCTCAGAAGGGATAGAAATCTACAAAAGTTCTGTAGAACTGCTTCTAAAACTGAATAACTTTGGCTTTTCAACATCCGTTGTATCTTCGAGCAAAAACTGCAGATATATACTTCAATCATCAAATCTAAACACTTACTTCGATACTATAGTCGATGGTCTAGATCTCCAGAGTTTGGATCTTAAGGGCAAACCGAATCCAGATCTTTTTTTAGAGGCGCTTAAAAGGCTTAATGTTGAGCCAAGCAGAGCTGTTGTTATAGAAGATGCTATCGCAGGAGTAAGTGCCGGGAAAAAAGGTAGGTTTGGAAAAGTTATAGGCGTGGACAGAAACAGACACTCAAAACAGTTGATGGAAGCCGGGGCTGATATAGTTGTTAAAGATCTCGAAGAAGTTGATATCGAAGCAAAAACAACAGAACTTCCTTCTGCACTGAAATCATTTAAAAAGATAGAGAGTCAGTTTAAAGATAAAGAGATTGTAATATTTTTTGATTATGACGGAACCCTAACACCGATTGTCTCTCATCCTAAAGATGCCCAGCTTAGCGAAGAGATGAAAAATACACTTATTAAACTCTCAAATCAGTGTACACTGGCTGTTATTAGCGGCAGGGGTCTTAATGATATTAAAAGTCTGATAGGTATAAAAGGAATCCACTATGCAGGCAGTCACGGCTATGAGATTGAGGGGCCCAGCATCAAGATGGAACATGAACCTGCTTTGGAGTTTGTTGAGATTTTTGATACTTTAGAGAAAGAACTTATGGAAGAGTTGAGTGGTGTAGAAGGTGTATTAGTCGAGCGTAAAAAATTCTCTATAGCTCTTCACTATAGAAATGTATCTGAGAATGAAGCATACCTTGTAGAAAATGCGGCTGATGAAGTAGTAAAAAAACATCCTAAAGTCCGCAAGAATTATGGTAAAAAAGTATATGAATTACAGCCTGATTTAGAGTGGAACAAGGGCAAGGCTTTGGAGTGGCTTTTAGAAGCACTTCATATAGAAAAAAAGGGAAGTAAGATATTTTATATCGGTGATGACATTACCGATGAAGATGCCTTTAATGCGATTAAGACTTACGGGACAGGGATACTTGTAGGAAGTGAAAATAGAACTACGGGTGCCCAATATAAGCTTAGTGACACGGATCAGACTTTACATTTTTTGGAGATACTCTCTTCTTCTGTAGAGCAAGGTAATATCTGGTCTTTGAATTATGATCGTTACATACCTAAAGAGGAGAAACTTAGAGAAGTCCTTTGTGCTTTAGGTAATGGATATTTTGTTACAAGATCTGCTGCAACCGAATCTTTTTCTGGTGATATACACTATCCAGGAACATATTTGGCAGGAGGCTACAACCGTCTTAAAACAGACATTCAGGGTAAAGAGATTAAAAATGAAGATCTAGTTAACTTCCCAAACTGGCTGACGCTAAAGTTTAAGATAAAAGATGATGCTTGGTTTAATATTGATGACGCAACTATTTTATACTTTCGTCAAGAGCTTGATATGCAAAATGGGATTTTGCACAAACTTATACATTTTAGTGATGTAAAAGGACGAGAGACCAGAGTTTCAGAGAGACGTTTTGTACATATGGAAAATAAGCATCTTGCCTCAATCGAACTTACTATTATGCCTATAAACTGGGAAGGAAGGATTGAAGTAGAATCAGGGATAGACGGTAATGTAAAAAATGAGGGAGTTGTGCGTTACAGTGCTCTAAGCAACGAGCATCTAAAGTGCATAGAAAAAGAACTTCAAAGTGATATGATCTTTTTAAAGATGGAGACGGTACAGTCAAATCATACTGTTTCTTTGGCAGCTAAAACAAAACTTTTTTTAAATAGTGAACAGATCTTTTTAGAAGCAAAGTTGGTAGAGAGAGACTCTTACATAGCTAAGCATTTTGTTCTTGAATCTATAAATCCTAAAGATTTTTTTAGTATAGAGAAAAGTGTATCTCTTTATACTTCCAAAGATAAAGCGATATCAAACTGTTATCTCGAAGCTAAACTTGCCTTAGAAGATATAGAGAGGTTCGATTACCTGCTTTCTACTCACAAGGTAGCTTGGAAGTATCTCTGGAACTCTTTTGATATAGATCTTAATCTTAGAGATATTAAAAAAGATTATTTTGTAAAAAGAGCACTGCATCTTTACACCTATCATCTTTTGCAGACCGCTTCAGTCCATAACATTGACATGGATGTCGGCATTCCGGCTAGAGGATGGCATGGAGAGGCTTACAGGGGTCATATATTCTGGGATGAGATGTTTATATTTCCATTTTTTAACTATAGACTTCCTCAAATAACACGTTCTCTTATGCTCTATCGTTATAGAAGGCTTCCAGAGGCGAGGCGTGCGGCTGAGGCTTATGGATATAAAGGTGCTATGTATCCGTGGCAGAGCGGAAGTAACGGTAAAGAAGAAACGCAGATAATACATCTCAATCCAAAATCAAATAGATGGATGGAAGATAATACCCATCTTCAAAGACATATTAACTCTGCTATTGTTTACAACATATGGCAATATTATCAGGTCAGTGGAGATAGCGAATTCCTATCTTTTTACGGTGCGGAGATGATACTTGAAATTGCTAGATTTTGGTCAAGTATAGCCACTTATAATAGTGAAGAAAAGAGATATGAGATATTGGGTATTATTGGACCAGATGAGTATCATGATGCTTATCCAAATAGTAAAATTCCCGGAGTTGATAATAATGCATATACAAATATTATGGCCGTATTTGTCCTAAATAAGGCTGTAGAATTGCAAAATATACTCTCAAAGATGCACTTTGGCGAGTTGTGTGAAAAACTTAAAATAGAGAAAACTGAAATTGAGAGATGGGAAGATATGCGTAAAAAAATGAAAATAAACTTTCATGATGGCCATATTATCAGTCAGTTTGAGGGATATGAAGAGCTTAGAGAACTTGACTGGGAGTCTTATCGTGAAAAATATAGCAATATTCAGCGTCTTGACAGAATACTAGAAGCAGAAGATGACAGAGTAAATAACTATAAGGTCTCAAAGCAGGCTGATGTGTTGATGCTTTTTTATCTTTTTTCAAACAGTGAACTAAAAGAACTTTTTCATCAGCTCGGTTACAGGTTTTCTAAAGTCATGCTTGATAAAAATGTTAAATATTATCTGCAGAGAACTTCAAGCGGATCATCTTTAAGTCAAGTTGTACACGCTTGGGTGAGTACAAGAATAAATGCTAAAAAGTCATGGAAGTTTTTTAATGAAGCTCTGTTGACAGATATTGCAGATGTTCAAGGTGAGACAACACCTGAAGGGATACATATCGGTGCAATGGCCGGATCAATTGCTATTGTGCAGCGCTGCTATACTGGATTGGAAGCCAGAGATGGAATCTTGCATCTTAACCCTTCTCTTCCTAAAGAGTTGCAGGAGATAAAACTTAAATTGCACTACAGAGAGCATTGGCTTAATATTGACATCTATCCAAACAAGGTTATTGTTGAAGCTCAGGTTTCCAATGCGGAGCCAATAACTATGGATGTAAAAGGTGAGCTCTTTATTCTTCGCTGCGGTGAAATCAAAGAGATAGATTATAGTGGATAATAAAAGGAGCGGGGTGTGCAAAATACAAAAGATAGAAGATTAATCATCGTTTCAAACCGACTGCCTGTTATTGTGAAAAAGAGTCTTGAAAACAAATATGAGTTGGGTCATGCATCTGGAGGTCTTGTTACGGCTATGATACCGGTACTTAAAAGAAACGGAGGTGTTTGGATTGGCTGGGCAGGAAACTTTGCAGAGGAGAATATTGAGCTTGATGAACTTTTAAAAAATAAGGAAAAAAATTTAAATTATAGATATAAATCTGTAGATATCAGTTTAAATGATTATGATCTCTATTACAAAGGCTTTTCTAATGAAGTTCTCTGGCCACTTTTTCACAATGTATCTGTTTATTGTAATTTTGTGACAGAGTATTATGAAGCATTTAAAAAAGTCAATCTAAAGTTTGCCAAGATAGTAATGGGTGAACTTATAAAGAATGACTTTATTTGGATACATGATTATCATCTGATTAATACAGGTAAAGAGTTAAGACAAATGGGTGTAAAAAATCAAATAGCTTTTTTTCTTCATATTCCATTTCCTCCATCTGAGACCTTTAACTGTATCCCTTGGCGCTTGGAAATTATAGAAGCTATGTTGTCTTATGATCTCATAGGATTTCAAACCAAGATAGACAAGAAGAACTTTTTAGAAGTCGTAGCTTTCCTGCTTGATGATGCTGTGATTGATCAAAAAGAGGAGGGGATAGCTAAGATAATAACTCAAAAAGGGGAACATAAAGTCGGTGTTTTTCCTATTAGTATTGATTATGATGAGTTCTACACTCAAGCTAAGAGTGCGGAAGTGTCAATAATGATGAAGGAGATAAAAAAGGGATATCCCGGTCAAAAAATCATGTTAGGAATTGATCGGCTTGATTACTCTAAAGGAATCCCGCAAAGGCTTAAAGCTTACAAAAGATTATTAGAAAAATATCCACGTCTGCAGAAAAAAATAAAACTGATACAGGTTATGGTACCAAGCCGGGAAGATATAATAAAATATGCAAATCTCAAAAGTGAGATAGAACAGATAGTAGGTGAAATAAACGGAAAATTTAGTCAACCAGGCTGGATTCCTATACAGTACTGCTATCACCCATTAAGCAGAATAGAGCTTCTGGCTTATTATAGAGCTTCTAATATGGCATTGGTTACCCCTTTAAAAGATGGAATGAATCTGGTTGCCAAAGAGTATTGTGCTGCGAACATTGATAAAGATGGAGTATTGATTCTCAGTGAGTTTGCAGGGGCAAGTCAGCAGTTTAAAAATGATGCACTCCTGGTTAACCCTTTTGATAAAGAAGCTGTTGTTGATACAATGAAAGAGGCTTTGTCAATGAAAAAAAAAGAGAAAAAAAAGCGTATGCAAAATTTGCAAAACTGTGTGAAAAAGTTTGATATCTATTGGTGGGTTGATACATTTTTAAAAGCTGTGAAGATGTAAAAGGGTAGTGTTCAATAATCTATATCAGCATCAGATAATTCCAAAAATTGTTGATAAAGTTCATGTTTTATGGAGTTTTTTTAGGAAATTTATTGATTGTTGGGTGGATGGGGTAGAGGGATTCTACTTCTACCTAAATATCCATAAGCAACCAAGCCAAACCTTTCGAAAGAAAGGGAATGTAATTTATCCTAAAACCTTACAGATTTACACTCTTCCTCCAACGTAAAACTTTTTTTGAAGGAAAACAAACTTATTATTTAGTTACCTTATTCTAACACTAACTACATTTGAATCTGAATATTCACTATTATTATCTTGTGTTGCTGTAACTTTTACTTTGTAATAATATGTACCTGTCTCCGTAACTAAATATATTTTCTCCTCACCAGAGTAAACTTCATCAAAAGTACTACCATCTTTTAATGTTTTACCTAGGGCATAACTACAAGTATAGCCTTCTGGACAATTATGTGCCCAACTTAATTCAAATTGTTTTCTATCATAACTTAATACCGGTTCTTCCAAAGTTGTTGGATCAGGATCAACT
>JAIOSY010000001.1 GCA_021107375.1 Sulfurimonas sp. | reverse complement strand
GTTGATTGGTTATAAATTACAAAGTTTTGAGCTAAGGCTTTTAACTCTTCTTTAATAGTTGCTTGTAATTCAGTGTTATTTATATCATCCAAAACATCAGCCATTCTGTTTGCAATTAGTTCAAACTCTTTCTCTTTCATACCACGAGAAGTAAGAGCAGGAGAACCAACTCTAATACCTGATGTTACAAAAGGACTTCTAGTTTCACCTGGAACAGTATTTTTGTTGATAGTAATACCAGCATTTCCAAGAGCAGCATCTGCATCTTTACCAGAAATTTCACGACCTACAAACGATACAAGAATTAAGTGGTTGTCAGTTCCACCAGAAACTACATCGTAACCACGCTTAACAAGAACTTCACCAAGTATCTTAGCATTAGCTTTTACTTGTTTAGCATAATCTTTCCACTCTGGAGATAAGTTGTATTTAAAACCAACAGCTTTTGCAGCGATAACATGAACAAGAGGTCCACCTTGAAGTGCTGGGAATATTGCAGAGTTCATTTTCTTAGCAATATCTTCATCGTTAGTCATAATCATACCACCACGAGGTCCTGCAAGAGTTTTATGTGTAGTAGTTGTAACAACATCGGCATGTGGGAATGGACTTGGGTGCTCACCAGCGCACACAAGACCAGCAATGTGAGCAATATCAGCAAATAAAATTGCTCCAACTGCATCAGCTATTTCACGGAATTTTTTGAAATCTATTTCACGAGCGTAAGCAGAAGCACCACAAACAATTATTTTAGGTTTAACAATTTTAGCAATATCCATAACTCTTTCATAGTTAATACGACCATCAAGTTCAACACCATAAGTAAATGAATGGTAATTTTTACCAGAAAAACTAGGTTTAGAACCATGAGTTAAGTGACCACCATGGTTTAAATCCATACCAAGAAGTTTATCACCAGCTTTTAAAAGACCTGCGTAAACAGCACCATTTGCTTGAGAACATGAATGTGGTTGAACATTTGCATAGTTACATCCAAAAAGTTCACATGCTCTGTCTATCGCCAATTGTTCAACACCATCAGCATATTCACAACCACCATAATAACGCTTTTTCGGGTAACCCTCAGCATACTTATTTGTAAAAACTGAACCCATAGCTTCCATTACTGCTGGAAGTGTAAAGTTTTCAGATGCAATCATCTCTAAGTGATCAGTTTGACGCTCTAACTCTTTTTCGCATAAATCGTAAATCTCACTATCGTACTCTTTTAAAAAACTCATGGTATAAAATTCCTTATTGTAATTGGTTGGATTATACTCAACATTTGATAATAAATGACTGAATAAAAACTATTTAAGTTCATCTCTAACTATTTTTACTGCTTCAACCATATTTTTAAGACTTGGTTTGACTTCTTCCCATTTCCTTGTTTTTAATCCACAGTCAGGGTTTATCCAGAGTTGTTTTTGTGGTAAAACTTCTAGTAGTAATTTTATCTGCTTTACAATCTCTTCAACTGATGGAATTCTTGGTGAGTGTATATCATAAACACCGGGTCCAACCTCTTGTTTATAACCAACTTCTTTAAAGATTTTGAGAAGTTCATTTCCACTTCTTGCAGTCTCAATAGAGATCACATCAGCATCCATAGCTTCAATAGTCCTAATAATGTCATTAAATTCGCTATAACACATATGAGTATGAATTTGAGTTTTTTCCCATGCGGTAGATACTGATAGTTTAAAATCTCTAACTGCCCAATTCTCATACTCTTTTATCTTTTTAACTCTTAGTGGATACCCTTCTTTAAACGCAGCTTCATCAACTTGTATGATTTTTATACCTGCCTTTTGTAGGTCTTCAATCTCATCACTAATTGCGAGTGCAATCTGCTGTGAGACTTCACTTCTAGGTTTGTCGTCTCTTACAAATGACCAGTTTAGGATTGTTACTGGACCAGTGAGCATACCTTTCATTAGTTTGTCCGTTTTACTCTGTGCATAAGTTGTCCAATCAATGGTCATCGGTTTTGGACGAGATATATCACCATAGATGAAAGGTGGTTTTACACATCTACTACCATAACTCTGTACCCATCCGTTCTCTGAAAAACCATAACCTTTTAACTGTTCACCAAAGTATTCAACCATATCATTTCTTTCTGGTTCTCCATGAACTAAAACTTCCAATCCACACTTTTCTTGAAAACTTACACACTCATCTATATAAGCTTTCATTTGTGTTTCATAACTTTTTTGAGAAATGACAGAATTTTTAAAATCTCTTCTTGATTGTCTTAATTCCTGTGTTTGAGGAAATGAACCGATGGTTGTAGTTGCTAAGTTCTTGTAGTTTAGGAGCTCTTTTTGAAGTTTTATTCTCTGCTTATATTTACCATCTCTCTGGATTTTACTTATATTTTTGACTCTCTCTTGTACATTTACATCATGAATGATGTTTGAAGTTTTTTTACTACTGTTTGCTTTTTTATTTTCCTCTATGAGAGTAAGTTCATATATATTTAACTCCTCTTGGAAAAAGAGTTTTGAGATAAGTGATATTT
>JAIOSY010000003.1 GCA_021107375.1 Sulfurimonas sp. | reverse complement strand
CTTTCATACTAAAAACTTTATCATTAAATGGTGGAACCATTTGCCCTTGAGCAAAATATCCTAAATCCCCACCTTTTGGTCCACTAGGTCCTGTAGATTTTGATTTTGCTAACTCTATAAACTTTGACTCTAATGCCGCACCTTTTAAAGATTTCATCTCTTTTATAACTGCTTGTGCTTCACTCTCAGTTTTTACTAAAATATGACGAGCATGAACAGACTCTTTTTCTTTAAACTCTTCTTTGTTTTTATCATAATAGCTTTTTAAATCTTTATTTGATACTTTTACTTTATCCATTTGGTTTTTTTGCCAAATTTGAACAGCAAGTTCTTTTTTTACTCTCTCTTGAACTTTTTTATACTCATCAGTAAACTCTTTTGATTTTAAAATACCCGTTTTCTTCGCATCACTATATACAAGTTCTTTAGCTACTAATTGCTCTAAAACCTGCTTTCTAAACTCTGCCTGTTTTTCTGGTGGAACCTGATTAAATCTACCCTGAGTAGCATTCATAAGTGCTGTTTCAACATCTTTTTGAGTTATTTTCACTCCATCAACTGTAACTAAAGCCTGAGCAGATGCTATTGACACTGTTAAAAGTAAAGTTGATATTATTTTTTTTGCTATTTTCATTAAAAAGTTTCCCTTATTTTTTTGATATAAAAGTTTATATCAGTTATGTTAATGGTTATTAAACAACTTCCACCTTAAGATATTTATTTAAAATATCTTCTAGTTTTGTTCTCATTAATGGCTTAGGTAGGTAATCATCCAAACCCTCTTTTAAAATCATCTCTCTATCCCCTTGCATAGCCATAGCAGTTAATGCAACCACTGGAGTTTTTGAATTGAGTTCTATATTATTTTTAATCTCTTTAGTAGCTTCTATCCCATTTTTTTCAGGCATATCTATATCCATAAAAATTATATCAAAATACTCATCTTCACACTTAGAAATTGCTTCATTACCATTTGAAGCAGTCCAAACAAGGATGTTATATTCTTTTAGTAGTATCTCAATCAGTTTTTGATTTATTTTATTATCTTCAACAACTAAAGCTTTCACTCTCTCTTTTATGAATAATTTTTCTTTAGCTTTTTCATTTAAGCTTATACTATTAATAGATTCTAAATGTTTAGATATAGAGCTAGGAGATAACGGTAAGGAGATAACATCATCAATAAATTGTATAAGCTTTGGTTGAAGTTTTTCTCTTTCATCCAATAAAAGAACTATAGGAATTTTTTTCTCAAAAGTAGCTAATGTTAAAACCCATTTTAAATCATTTTGATTTGCTAATATATATAATATTTCAACTCCATCATAAATTTTATCATCTAAGAGATTTGTTTTCACGACATTTATCCCAAATGAACGAAGATATATGGATAAAAAATTTGCTTCATCAATCTTAGCTTTATCAAGAAGAAGAATTTTTACTTTTTGATTAGGCACCATTTTATATGTTTGTCCTTTTGAAGATTCAAAATTGAGAACAAAATTAAAAGAGCTTCCCTCACCTTCACTTGATTGAATATTTAATTCACTTCCAAGCAACTCAACTAAACCATGAGATAAACTAAGTCCAATACCTAATCTTTCATCAGCATGATTTTTTGAGTCCTCTTTTGAAATTCCTTTACCATTATCTTTTACACTAAAACCTATACTACAATTTCCATTTATCTCTATTTTTAAAAGTTTAATCTCAATAACAACTTTCCCACCATCTGGTGTAAATTTAATAGCATTTTGGATTAAGGAGTTCATAATTTGTTTAATTTTTCTTATGTCTGAATATAACTCCAGTGGTAACATAGGGTCTATAAAACTTAAAACTTTTATCCCTCTATCTTTACCTATCATTATATGATTATAAATTAACTCCTCCATTTGAGGTATTACTTCAAAATATGCATTATCTATTGTTAGCCTACCACCTTGCATCTGAGACAGGTCTAAAAGATTCTCTATATTTGACATTAAATTCCTAGAAGAATCATCAATAAGATGCAGATACTCTTTTTGTACATTATCCATCTCTGTTTTACTTAATAAATCAAGAAATCCTATGATACCATTCATTTGGGTACGAAATTCATGCCCGATATTTGATAAAAACTCTGTTTTTAACTTTTTTATCTCTTTACTTTTTAATATTGAATCTTGTAATTTACTTACATTTTCAAACTCTAAAATATAAACTTCATTAAAACTTGGCAGAGCAATACATTTTAAATTTATATCTAAAATATCTTTATTTGCATTATATAACTTTACAGAGTAACCATCTTTTTTATGTTTTTTAATATATTCTAACCAGCTTTTATCATCTTCTGTAAATATCTCTTCACTTTCACTAAAAAAAAGATCTCTAACGCTACTATATTTTTCTTGAAAATCTAGTATACTATTAAAACCAAGTACTCTAAAAAACTCTTTATTTGCTCCTATCCAACCCTTATCTTTAGAAAAAAACAACATCATTGTATTGGCAGAATTCACTATTTCCATCAACAATTCTTTTGTAAAAACTTCACTAAAAACATCAACTTCAAGTTTAGGATTGTCATTATCTTGTTTTGAGAGGAAAGAGAAAACACCCATGATATTTTCCTATATTATAGATTTATTCCTTTGATTATATCAAAAAGTAGGTAAAATACTATTTATGAAAAAAGCAACAAAAAAAGAGATTTTAGAGATTCATGAAAGATTTATACAAAGATATAGTGATGCCGTTACAGAATTAGAATATAAAAATGCCTATGAATTAGTTATAGCAGTTTCATTATCTGCTCAATGTACTGACAAAAGAGTTAATATTATCACACCACCTTTATTTCTAAAATACCCAACTCCACATGCCATGGCATGTGCAGATATTGATGAGATAAAAGAGTTAATTAAAAGCTGTTCATTTTTTAACAATAAAGCAAAAAATCTTATCGCAATGGCAAAGAGAGTAGTTAAGGTTTATGATGGTGAAATTCCAATGAATGAAAAAGAGTTACAAACACTTGGGGGCGTTGGTCAAAAAACTGCGAATGTTGTTATGATTGAATATACTGGTGCAAACCTTATGGCAGTTGATACCCATGTTTTTAGAGTTTCTCATCGACTTGGTCTTAGTGATGATAAAACAGCCATAAAAACAGAAGCTACACTTGTTAAAAAATTTAAAAATAATCTTCATGCCCTTCATCAGGGGATGGTACTTTTTGGACGATATATCTGTACTGCAAAAAATCCAAAATGTGATGAGTGCTTTTTAACTGAGTTTTGTAAAACTAAAGAGAGCTTTAAAGTTTAGGAATACTATTTGCTTGTTTAGTATTATGAAAAAAACAATACTGATACTAGCAATAAGCATATTT
>JAIOSY010000002.1 GCA_021107375.1 Sulfurimonas sp. | reverse complement strand
TTCCTATTGCTATGGGGATAGCAGTTTTCTTAGCTGAGATTGCTCCTAAAAATATCTCTCATGTTGTTGGTATTGCTATTGAACTTTTAGCTGCGATTCCCTCTATCATCTTTGGCATGTGGGGTTTATACTATTTTGCTCCAATAGTTGCTGACTTAGTTGGTGGTTATCAAGTTTCTCTTCTTACTGCTGGGCTTGTTCTTGGTGTTATGATTCTTCCATTTATGGCAGCTATCACAAGAGATTCTATGAATACAACATCAGGTGTTTTAAAAGAATCAGCGTACGCTTTGGGTGCTACAAAATTTGAAGTGATTAAAGATATCATCTTTTCATATTCACGGACTGGAATTATCGGTTCTATAATCCTTGCTCTTGGTCGTGCTTTAGGCGAGACTATGGCAGTTGCATTTTTAATCGGTTCTATATTTGTACTACCAACTGCGATTAACTCTCCAACAATTTCGATTCCTGTTGCAATGGCGAACAACTTTGGTGAAGCAAGTGGACTTGGTGAGAGTGCTTTGTTTTATCTTGCACTTATACTATTTGTAAATAGCTTCGGAGTTATCTCTATCGCTAAATTTTACTTCTTGAAAAAGGCTAACTAATGAAACTAATAGTAAATAAAATATTTTTAACTCTTTCAGTTCTTTCAGCCTTAATCGGTTTAGCATTTTTAGGGTGGATTTTAATCACTCTTTTTATTAAAGGCTTAGGTTCTTTTCACTTCAACTTGTTTTTAAATGACTTAATCGAGGGTGGACTTAGAAATCTTATTATTGGACAGTTTATCTTAGCTGGACTTGCTGCTGCTATTGGTATCCCTTTAGGTATGGCTGCTGGTATTTATATTCAAGAGTATGGAAGAGGAAGATATGCAAACCTCATCCGTGATTTGAGTGATATTATGATGTCTGCTCCATCTATTGTTATCGGTGCTTTTGTATATGCTGTTATCGTTGTACCAACTGGTGGAACGAGTGGTTTTGCTGGTGCGATTGCTCTTGGGATTATGATGATTCCAGTTGTAATAAATACAACGGACAATATGCTTTCACTTGTTCCTCGTGAGTTAAGAGAAGCGGGAATTGCTCTTGGTGCTTCAAAGTATAGAGTTATTATAGACATCATAATTAAAGCTGCTAAGGTTGGAATTATGACGGGGATTTTACTTGCTTTTGCTCGTATTATCGGAGAAACTGCACCTTTACTTTTTACATCTGAAACATCTAACTACTTTAGCCTAGATTTAACTGAGAGTTTTCCATCTCTTACAGTTAGTATTTATGATTTAGCAAATGAGCCTGAGGAGTCTAGTCGTGATTTGGCATGGGCTGCTTCATTTATACTTACAGTTTTGGTTTTAGTTATTAACCTAACTGGTAGATTTATCACAAGAACAAAAGATTAAAAAATGGAAAAAGAAACAATATCTTAGATATTCAAAAAGAGAATGAGTTAATCAAACTTCGTCAACAAGTTGGAATGATTTTTCAAAAGCCAACTCCCTTTCCAATGAGCATCTTTGATAATGTAGCTTATGGACTTAAAATCGCTGGACTTAAAAACAAAACTGAATTAGCAGACAGAGTTGAACAAGCTCTTAAAGATGGTGCTTTATTCAAAGAGGTTCACGATAGACTTGGAAAATCTGCGATGGGTTTATCTGGTGGACAACAACAAAGACTTTGTATCGCTAGGGCAGTTGCAGTTAAGCCTGAGATTTTACTTTTTGATGAGCCAACTTCTGCACTTAACCCAATATCTACTGGTGCGATTGAAGAGCTTTTAGTTGAACTTAAAAAAGATATAAGTATAGCAATCGTAACTCACAATATGCAACAAGCATCTCGTATAAGTGACTTTACTGCATTTATGTATCTTGGTGATTTGATTGAGTATGATAAAACTGAAACTATCTTTTTAAATCCTGCTGAGAAGAAAACTGAAGATTACATAACTGGTCGCTTCGGTTAAAAATAATATAAAAGGAAACAAATGTCTGTAAATTTTGATGAAAACCTACTTGATATAAAAACAAAAGTAGTAGCAATTGGAGATGGTTTGCTTGAAGCAAATAAAATACTTCTAACTGCACTTAGTGATTGTAATGAACAAAAATTTAATAATGCAAGAGCACATATAAAAAACATTGGTGTTAAAACTGATGAAATTGATAATATTATCATCAAAGTTCTTGCACTTTATACTCCCGAAGCAAGTGATTTAAGACAAGTTATTGCATATTTAAAAATTACAAATGAATTATCTCGGGCATGTGCAAATACTAGAAGTTTTATTCGTGGATTTACTGATGTTTGTGCTGATGTTGATGTTAAAACTATTAACGAATATGCTGTTCCCATGCAAATGTCAACTGTTAAAGCTATAAAACTATCTTTAAGTATGATTCATTGTGAAGATGAAGATGAGATTCAAGAGATATATAATGATGTCCTAATTGAAGAGAATAAAACTGATGATTTATATGAGATGGTTGAGAGAAATCTTGCATCTCAAGCAAATGACTCAAGTAAATTTGAAAAATTTCATAAAATGTTAAGAGCATTAAGAAAAAGTAGTAAAATTGCTTCTCGTACTATCAGCATTGCAAATTTACTTGTTTATGCAAAAATCGGTGGAAATTTTCGTAGCTAATTGCGATACAATATGATTATGATAAACACTATATTAATTGTAGAAGAAGTGAACTTAGCATGTTGCTAACTAACCAAACTATTCTTATTGTTGAAGATAGCGAAGACATTTTAGACCTCATGGAATACACCTTATCTAAAGAGGGCTATGATGTTATAACATGTATTGATACATCAAATGTTAAAGATATGCTTGATGAAGAGGATATATCGCTTATACTAATGGATAGAAATCTTCCTGGTGTTGAAGGTAGTAAATATATAGCTAGTTTGCGAAAAAAGGGTTATAATCAACCTGTAATTTATGTTAGTGCAAAAGATTCTTCTGATGAAATTATAGAAGGGTTTGATAGTGGTGGAGATGACTACATAACAAAACCATTTAATCTAAATGAATTAAAAGCTAGAGTTAAAGCTCTCATAAAAAGAACTCAAAAAGTTCAAGATGTTATAAAAGTAAAAGATATTATATATAACACTTCAAGCAAAACTTTTAATATTGATGGTGAAGATATAAAATTAACACACTTGGAGCATGACCTACTTTTAGAATTTATCAAAAATCAAAATATACTTTTAAGCCGTGATATTTTACTTCAAAGGGTTTGGAAGGATGCAGGTTCTAAACAACTAAAAACTGTAAATGTTGCGATAAAAAGATTAAAAGAAAATATAGACCCATCTGGTAAGAAAAACTATATACAAGCAGTTCGTGGTGAAGGTTATATTTTTTGTTAAATTTTCATCAAATAATTCTTAGAAAATTTCTTTTAATATTTTTTTTATTGTTACTTATTGTTGGTGGTATTGTTTACTACTGGACAAAAGATTTTTATATAGCAAACTCAAGAGATTCTTTAATAAAAAATATAGAGATAGCTTCTTTTGAATTACATAAAAATAGTGACTTAAATTCCCTTGCTAAAAAAATCAAAAATTCACTTAATCTTAGACTAACAATTATTGATGAAGATGGAACAGTGATAGCAGAATCACATAAAGATAAAACTAAAATGGATAATCATAAATACAGATATGAGATTATGCAAGCAAATGAGGATGATTTTGGATATAAAATCAGATACTCAGCTACTTTAAATAAAGACTTACTCTACATTGCTAAAAAATATTCAAACAATGGGAAAACAACATATATAAGAATCGCAAAAGAGTTACAAAGTATAAATGAGCAAATCTTATCTCTTGGTTTAAAAATATTTATCGTTTTAATCATCTTTTTTATAGCAATATTTATAATTACACTAAAAATGAGTAAAAATATAGAAAAAGAGATAGAAAAAATAGTTATCTTTTTAACTACACTTACTAAAAAAAGAAAACCAACTTATATAAGTTCTGATTTATCTAAAGAGTTTTCTCTCATCACGAAACTCCTTACAAAAGTTTCTCAAATTTTAATTAAAAAAGAGAAGCAAAAGTTGAAATACACAGCAAAACTACAAGCATCTAATCAACAAAAAGATGACATAATCTCCGCTATTTCGCATGAGTTTAAAAATCCTATAGCAGTAATAAATGGCTATTCTCAAACCTTATTAGATGATGATAACTTAAACCCAAATATTCGTAAAAAATTTCTTACAAAAATCTATAAAAATGGTACTAAATTAAGTGATTTAATTGATACTCTTAGATTGTCTATAAAACTAGATAATGGCAAACAACAAATAAATTTTGTAACTATTAATCTACATGAACTTATAGTTGATACGATTGAAAATATACAGATTAATTATCCAAAAAGAAAAATCATAATAAAAGGTGATGAAAATTTAACGATAAAAGCTGATGCTTCATTATTTGGTGTAGTAATTAGTAATTTACTTGAAAATGCCTATAAATATTCTGAAGATGAAATTGTCATATCTTTTGATACAGGTCGTATAGATATTATAGACACTGGAATAGGGATTTCAAAAAAGAATTTAGAAAATATTACAAATAAATTTTATAGAGTTCATGAAAATAGTTGGAATAACTCTTTAGGGCTTGGATTATTTATAGTTGGAAATATAGTAAACCTTCATAACTTTTCTCTAATCATAGAGAGCCAAGAAAATGAAGGTTCAACTTTTAGTATAAAATTTTAAGAGTTTTAATCACTATTTTTTTAGAGAAAATTTAAACATTTTTTCCATAGCAATAGCCTCATCTCTTCCGTAAACTATTATATCTTTATCAACAACCATTTCACTGCTATCTATTTTTCCTTCATAATCAACAAAGTTTAAAATATGTTTTATAGCATTACTCCTAGCTTTTTTCTTGTTATCACTTTTAACAATAGTCCATGGAGCTGCCTCGGTGTGAGTTGCACTTAGCATCATAAACTTAGCTAATGAATATTCATTCCATATTCCTTGTGATTCTTTATCTACAGGAGATAGTTTATACTGTTTTAAAGGATCTGTTTCTCTTGCTTTAAATCTTCTTGCTTGTTCATCTTTAGAAACAGAGAAATAAAATTTAAAAATTTGTATCCCCTCATCAACTATCATTTTTTCAAATTCAGGTGCATCTTTTAAAAATTTATGATGTTGTCGCTCTGTACAAAATCCCATAACTGGCTCAACCATTGACCTGTTATACCAACTTCTATCAAACAAAACCATCTCTCCAGCACTTGGCAAATGTTTCACATATCTTTGAAAATACCATTGAGAACTTTCTATATCACTAGGTTTTTCTAAAGCTACAACTCTGGCACCCCTTGGATTTAAATGCTCGGTAATTCTTTTAATAGTACCACCTTTACCAGCTGCATCACGACCTTCAAAAATCATTAAAATCTTAAGACCCTTGTCCTTAACATGATTTTGAAATTTTAAAAGTTCAACTTGTAATTTAGCTAACTCTTTTTCATATGCTAGTTTCTCTTTTTTAACCCAAATCTGTATTTTTCCTTCTTTAATTTTTTTCCTATCTTTATCTGCTTTTCTTCTCTCTTCTATATTTTTTCTATTTTCTTTACAACTATTTTCTTCTTTTATCTTTTTATCTTTCATATTTTCCCCATATTAACCTATAAATTTACCACTACTAGACACTTGTGCATCCATAATCTCTATCTCTCTTGCCCCTGATATAACGATTTCAGGATCTAAAGCATAGTCTAAAACTTCCTCTCTTGAATCATAATCTACAGAGTTTAAGATAACTTTTATCGCTTCCATTCTAGCTTTTTGTTTATCTCCAGATCTAATTACAGTCCATGGAGCACTATGTGAATGAGTTTGCTTAATCATGTTATATTTTGTAGTTGTAAACTCATCCCATTTTTCTTGTGCTTGCATATCAATTTCACTAAGTTTCCACTGTCTAAGAGGATCAGTTTTTCTTCTCTCAAAGCGTCTAGCTTGTTCATCTTTACTTACACTAAAATACAATTTAACAAGAATTACACCTTGACGAGTAAGATCATTTTCAAATCCTTTTACACCGTTCATAAAGTCTTCATATTCTCTTTTTGTACAAAAACCGAAAACTTGCTCAACCATTGCTCTGTTGTACCAACTTCTATCAAAAAGAACAATTTCCCCAGCTTTTGGAAAATGTTGAATATATTTTTGATAAAACCATTGAGTTTTTTGTTCTTCAGTAGGTTTACCAAGAGCAACAATACGATAATGCTTTTCATCCATATATCTTGTAACTCTTCTAATAGTTCCACCTTTTCCAGCAGCATCACGCCCCTCAAAAAGTATTATCATTTTTTGTTCTGTATTTTCTAAATGTTTTTGAAGTTTTATAAGTTCAGCTTGATATGGCTTTAGCTTTTGCTCATGATCTCTTTTTTGTTTCGCTTTGCTTAAAGATCTTTTTTTAGATTTTGACTCTTTAAAAGTTTCTATCAAATCTTCTAAAGAGACTACTTTACCATCTATCTCAAATGATTCTTGATTATTTTTTGTCATATATACCACCCTTTTATTTTTATCATTTAACCTAGTATACTCCTAATAATCTTATTATTATCTTCAAAAATATGTTTGTTTTTAAATGATTATAAAGTGAGATATTTTTATATTAATTTGTTACATTGTACAGAAGAGAATTTATTTTAGATATTAAAAAGGGATGGAGAAATATTATAATTTATAGTCTATTTCAGGGATATTTTTATCCCTGAAATTATATAAAAAGTATGCTTACTATTTTTTCTTTGCAGATTTTTTAGCTGCTTTCTTTTTAGCTGCTTTTTTAGCTACTTTCTTTTTTTCTACTTTTTTTGCTGCTTTTTTCTTAAGTGCTTTCTTCTCTACTTTCTTCTTAGCAACTTTCTTTTTTTCTGCTTTTTTCTTTACATCTTTCTTAGCTACTTTTTTAGCTACTTTTTTCTTTAAATCTTTTGCCATTGGTGGCTCCTTAAATTATATTTTTAGTGCTATTTAATTATAAATAGTAATAAATTATAGCTATTCTACATTTTTTACTGGGCATTGTCAATAAAATATAGATATATGCTATAATTTTCATATAAAATAATTTTTCAAGGTAAATAATGACATTTATAGATTTTAAAAAAACACTACTTGATGCAGAGATAAGCTTACCAAAATTTAGCAAACTAATTAAAGTAAGTGAAAAAAATATTCATGGTTATAAAAAAAAAGGTGAAGTACCAAATACTATAGCTGTTATAGTAACTTGTTTTGCAACAATGAAAAAAGAAAACTTAGATTACAATGAAATCGTAACTGCCTTAAATTTACAAGCTAAAACAAAAAAAGGTGCAGGATTTGCAAAAATCAATAAAAAAATCTAATCACTTCGTAATAAGCTTTCAATATAATCGTTTCAACTAATAAAAAAGAGTTCGCTAAAGATAACTATACGAAACAACATCTATAAATGATTAATTTTTAATCACTATTTTTTACTCTATTAAATTTAAATCAGATATACTAAGAACAGATTAAAATTCAGGAGAAATATATGGGTAAATTTGTTAATAACACGGAAGAGTTTTTTAAATTTTGTGAAGAAAATGATGTTCAGTTTGTAGATTTTAGATTTACAGATATTAAAGGTGCATGGCACCATATTAGTTATAGAATGAGTGCCGTAACTGCTGGTCAGCTTGATAATGGTTTGCCATTTGATGGTTCTTCTATCGAAGCATGGCAACCGATTAACGAGTCTGACATGCTTTTAACTCCTGATGTGGGTTCTGCTTTTTTAGATCCATTTACTGCTGATCCAACTATCATCGTATTTTGTGATGTTTATGATATTTATAAAAATCAAGCATATGAAAGATGTCCTCGTTCAATCGCTAAAGCAGCAGTTACACATGCTAATGAAATCGGTATTGCTGATGCTGCT
>JAIOSY010000099.1 GCA_021107375.1 Sulfurimonas sp. | reverse complement strand
TATCTTTTTGCTTATTATCAAGAAGTGCATCTTTTGAGTTAGATATTAGGTTTAGCAAAACTTGTATAAGTTCATTTTTATATATATGCATCGTAACCTCTTTACACTCATTAAACTCTATAAATATATTTTGATTCTTAAGCTGTTTAAAAACTAATCTTTTTATAGATTCGATAATTGTTTTACTTGAAACACTCTCTTTGTAAGTGCTCTCTTTAAAAAAGTTTCTAAAATCATCTATAGTTGTAGATAAAAAATTGACTTGGGCATTTATACTATCCAAATCATTTTTAAGCGCATTTTTATCCAGTGTATCCAAAACTATATCCATTGTTATATTATTTGAAATCATACCTATTGCTGTTATTGGTTGCCTCCATTGGTGAGCTATCATCTCCATCATTTCACCCATGACAGCTTGTTTTGACTGCGCTATTATTATTTTTTCATTTTTTCGTATCTGTTTTATTGAACTATCTACTTTGTCTTCTAGATCTTCATTGAGTTTTTCCATTTCTTTTACACCATGACAAGCATTTATGGATAAGTCTATTTTTTTTTGAAAATTACCAAGCATCGCAGCTAGTTTTTTAATGTTTTCCTGATCTTTGTATATAAACTTTAGATAACCATTTTTCAACGGTATAATGATTATCTCTAACCCTTTTTCTTGAAAAATCATATATTGTCTGTTTCTATCAAGATCAGGAGTAAAATCAAAGTTTATATTTTTTCCGATATATGCATAAGGTTTTTTATTTAGTTTTTTTAAATAGTATTCTGCAGCGATAGCACCAGTTTTTCTGGAAAAAGTACTTAGCACTTCATACATCATACTCTCTAACTCTAAAGAGTTGCCAATTGCACTTAAACACTCATAAGCCAATGTTAATTGTTTTAGTAATATCTCAAGCTCCTCTTTTTAAAATCTTCCTATCACACATGTTTTGTTATAAAAGTCTATATATTTATTTGATTTGTTTGCGATTTCGCCTAGTGTTAATGCACCTATCAGTGAAGTTTCACCAATAACCTCACTTACTGAATCAATCTCTTTTACAAATGAATCTTCTAAAAATAATACTCTTGATATGCAGTCAATCATTATAGTCATGTTTTTTTGCTTATCTCCTTTTGTCGCTTCACTTGCTGCTACTTTAGCTGCATCTATAAGCTTGTCATTTTCACCTTTTAGTATTTGTATAACAGAGTTTTCAGGCATGGTTCCTACTAGCACAAGACTATCACCATCTTTAGCAATAGGGTCTCTCACTATTATATCTCCACTATATGGAACTATTCCAAGTGGGTAAGATTTGGCTAAATCAAAAAAGTTATCGTTTGTAAATTTAATACCACTATCCCTCTCTACAGCCTCTATGTAGAACTCAAAAGCATTCTCATAATTTATCTGTTTAAGTATGTTTTTTTCACTACTTGTTGCAACAAAAGGACCCTCTAAAAACTCCCAGCCATGATGAACACCAATATCAACATTTTCCTCAATAGGCACTATGAGTGCAGAGTCTTGAGTTATTTCATCTGGAGAGAATATCACTCTATCTTGCTGAAGCGTCAATCTTCCTGCGCCACCACCAAAAATAACAGATTTTTGGTCTGTTCTTTCAAAAAGTGATACTAAAAATGGATCTATATATCCACTCAATCCATCTACAAAAACCAACATAGATTTTATAGAATCTAAGGTGATACTGCCATCTATCGGATTTTGTATCTCTTTAATGAGTATAGGCTCTGTTGCTATAGATATAGCTACCAATCCTACACTATGGTGTTGTTTTTCAAAAATAACTTCAGGAAAGATGGCTCCATAACATTTTACATCTAATCTACTAATCTGCTCATGTTTAAATTCACAACCCTCAGATACTAGCAGTAACCAAGTTTCTTTACTATCATCTAATCTTTGTATAAAGTCTTCGGTTGTTTTAAAATATTTTGCTTGCATAGTTCAACCTTTAATTTAAAATAAGTATAAACTATATTTGTCGCTTATGTGTCGCTTACAATTCTATAACCAACACCATGTAGATTTGTTATAAGGTTTTTTGGTAGTTTTTTTCTTAGTTTATATATATGTTTGCGAATATTTTCACTATCAATATCTATATTATCTAAATAAAATTCATTTACAATTTCATCTATAGATATATTTTGATTTAATTTTTTTATAAAAATATATAGCAAATTTTTCTCATAATTTGTTAAGTTGATTATCACATTATCTATAAGGATATCTTGTTGATCCATTTTATAGATAGTATTTGCATTTAATATGATGTTATTTTTTATCTTATCTTCATCATATAAATCCTTACAAACAATGTATAGTTCATCTATTAAATTCTCTAAAGAGATAGGCTTCTCAACAAAACGGTGAATACCTATGTTTATAAGTTCATGAAGATAGTTGGCATCTCTATGTGCTGAAAGCACTATTATCTTTTGCATACTATCTATCTTTTTTATGTGTTGAGCGAGTTCTATACCATTCATATTTGGCATAGAGATATCACTTAAAACAAAATCGTAACTATTTTTTTTATATAGTGAAAGAGCCTGAAGACCATCATAAGCACCATCCACACTTTTAAAAAGAGACTTTAATATTCTAAGAATACTCTTATGCAACTCTTCATAATCTTCAGCAAAAAGGATACTCATCTGCGATGTGTACTTTTTTAACCTTAAAATTTTACTTTTATATTTTTCAAAATCAAGTACTAAATTATCCATAACTTATTATATCAAATTTTTTATAGGGGTGGCGACAAAAAAGTGATAAATCTATTTTATAATAATAAAAATTATACGAGGAGATATGATGATTGGTGCAAATATAGAAAATCTTAATGATATTTCACACTTATTGAGAGAGAATGCTAATGTACTTATAGCTGAAGATGATAAAAATATAAGAGAACATCTACAAAGAGCTGTTGATAGATTTTTCCCAAATGTATTTGTTGCATCTGATGGTCAAGAGGCATTAGAGATTTTTTTAAAAGAAGAAGATATTAATATTTTACTCACAGACATAAAGATGCCTAGGATGAATGGAGTAGATCTTATAAAAAATATTTTATCAGTTGATGAAGATGTTTTTGTTATAGTACTATCTGCCCACAACAATTCAGATATGCTTATCGAACTTATAAATATAGGTGTGAACAATTTTTTACCAAAACCAATAGATATGGAGATGATGGCAAAATTCTTTTACAATGGTTGTTTACAGTTAAAAACTACTCTAAAATTAAAAGATGATACACTTACTAGAGATGAAAAAAAATCCGTACTGAATCTTTTAGAGGATGAGTTGATAGATCTTTCAATAATAAGTAAATTAGTTTAGTGTTTGTAGTATATTTATTAATGTTTCATCATCTAAAACAGCTGGATTTGTTTTTATTTTTACTTCGTTGACAACTTTTTTTATTAAAGTTTTATTAAATCCATACTGTGTTAAATCTTTTAAATTTGTCTGTTGTGTGATATTTTCAAGCCATTTCAACAAATTATCAGTATCATTGGCGTCTCCTAAAATTTTCATACTTAGTTTTTCATACTTTTGTATGTTCTTGTTATTTTCTTTTAGCCATAAGATGTTTTCTTTTGTGCAAGAACTAAGTAATTTGCCACATATAACACCATGTGGTGCTGTTGTGTATGCTCCAAGTGGTGAAGCAAACGAGTGAACAATACCCAAGCCACAGTTTGCCAAGGCTATACCACTTATGTAGCCAAGCATACTCATTTTATCGTAATCTTTTTGAGTTAGATTATTTTGTAAAAGATTATTTATAAGCATAGCTATATCTTCAAGAGTAGATTCTATGAGTAAATCTATGAAGATATTTTTTACTGTAGATGTATAACTCTCTATAATTTGTGTTAAACAATCCATAGTGGTATATTTAAGTACATCATCTGGTAGAGTTTGCAAGAATGAACTATCTATAACAACTAAACTACTTATAAGTTTATCATCTCTAAATGATTTTTTAAACTTTCCAGCTACACTCAATACACTGTTTTTTGTAACCTCTGCTCCAGTCCCTGCTGTTGTAGGAATAGCTATAAAAGGTCTTGGATTAGCACTGTATTTGGACAATCCAACACCCTCTATATACTCATCTACACTTTTTACATCTGCATCAAGCATCCCAGCAACAGCTTTAGAAAAATCTACAACAGATCCACCACCAATTGCTATGACAAAATCAACACTATCTCTGTACTTTAAAACAACACTATCAACATCATATGGATTCGGTTCACCAGTTACTATATGGAACGAAATATCTATTTTGTTAAACTTATTTAAGATGTTGTCAGTAAAACCAGCTTTATTATGATGAAATCTACTTATACAGATCAAAGCTGATGAACCAAATTTTGACACTTGATCTATCACCACTTGAGCGTCATACTTGTCAAATATGGTTTTTGGTATCTGTGCTATATTAGACATAGTTTATATAGATAATCCAATAAAAGGCACACCCTCTCTAGGTTTAGCCATCATGTCAGCTACATCTTCTTTCCACTTTAAGTAGTGCTGAGTTTGCTTATGTGCCTTAGCTCCATCCTTATCTTTATACATTTCATATAAGATAAAATGGCAATTATCTTCAGGTGAGTTAAGAAGATCAAATCTTAGATTTGCCTCTTCCTTTACAGAAGATTGTTGATTAAAAAGAGTTGCATCTTTAAACTCTTGTAAAAATTGCTCTTTTACAAATATATTTACAACTGTTGTATGATAATTTTGCATCTTAAATTCTTTTGTGTTTTCGCAATTATATGATTAGATTGTCGCTAGCTTGTCACTTTCATTCCTTCAATATGTATAGCTTATTATGATTTAAAGTAAAATAATGGTGTCTGAATAATTATTTTTTCTTATAATTCAAAAGATAGTCATCAACTATTTTTAACTTCATACTATTTTCTTATTAGTTACTTCGATTGATAAAAAGGTCTGCATGACCTAAAAATATATCCTGAGAATCATCTTTTCTCATATTTTCCAAAATATCTTTAGCTTTTAATTTTGTTTCATAATCAAAATAAATAAACATATTTCTTGAAAAAATAAAGTCAAATTTTCCAAGAGCTGTAAAAGATTTATTAAATATATTTGCAGTTTTAAATGTAACAAGTGATTTTACATACTCTTTTAATATATATTTATCTTCACTATTTATAAAATATTTACCTAATATTTCTAGTGAAAGATTTCTGATATTTCGTTCTTTATATATTGCGATTTTTGCTTTTTCTATTGCGCTTTCATTAATATCAATCCCAACTATATTAAATTTATCAGATGAGACTCCAGCCTCTAAAAGTGCTATAGCAATGGAATATGATTCTTCACCTGTTGAAGATGGAGCACATAGAATATTAACTGAATAACTTTTTTGTTTTACTAGTTTTAGCAGTTCTTTTATCTGAGCGAATTCTCTATAAAAATAAGTCTCATTCGTAGTTAACTTATCTATAAAATCTTTTTTTATCTTCTGATCTGTTTCTATTAATATAATAAGTTTTTTAAAAGAAGGAATACCTCTCATTTTACAAAATGTTACAAGTTTGTCTTTTAAAATACCCACATTTTTATCAAAAACAATTCCTGTTTCATTCTTAAAATACTCTGCTACAAAGAGTACATCTTCATAATCTTCTTTTTCTACAATCTTGACTTCAACTAAATTTTTAACTTCAGATTTTTTCTTTTTAAAAAAACTAAACATTATGTACAAAACTCTTTTATATTATTAATAATATCTTTCATATCCAATGCCTCAATGTTTGGAACAACTTGTCTGGCACGATTTGGCATACCGTCAACTATTGCACTCTCTGCATTTTCTGTAATACATCTAGCACCATTTAAGCTGAGATTCTTACATCCTTCTACACCATCATTACCTATACCAGTTAATATAGCGCATAGAGTTGTATATTTGCTAGCAAAAGGTAAAAATGAGTTAAAAATCATATCAATATCAGGGTTATATGATGTGTTTAAAGCTTGAACTAAGTTGAATTTTAAAGAGGATGACTCTTTATCGATCCTTGTACAACCACTACAAATATATATATTTGAAGCTAATAATTCCATCCCATGTTCTACAAAATATACATTGTTTTTTGAATAATTATGCAATCTTTTTGCAAAGCCGTCTGCAAATCCACTAGCCATATGTTGACCAATAATTAAACTTGTTTCTTGCATTGGTCCTAATGATGATATAATTTTTTCAATTTGTCCTGGACCTCCTGTAGAGGCCCCTATAAGAACAATTTTTTTAAGTTTTAAAGAGATCAAGTTTCGAATTCAATTCGTTTGTTAATCCATTTAAATGCTCAGCAGCAGCGGCTATCTCTTCAACGCTTCTTGCATTGGTAGATGATAACTCATTTATCTCTTCTACTTCCCTTACAATTATTTCTACATTTTTTCCTGTATTTTGAAAATCTTCAACAGTTCTATCACTTGCACCAACTGCCTCATTAACAATTTCAACTGTTGAGTTAATTCTATCTTCAACTCCTTGTGCAATATTTGCCAATTTTTGTATCTCATCTGAATTTGTACTCATTTGCGTAGAAGCATCGCCAATAGACTGAACAACAATATTTATAATCTCATTGATCTCTACTAATGTTCCTTGAGTTCTCTCAGCTAGTTTTCTAACTTCATCAGCAACAACTGCAAACCCTTTACCATGCTCACCTGCACGAGCCGCTTCAATAGCTGCATTTAAAGCAAGTAAGTTAGTTTGATCTGCTATATCGCCTATAACTACTAGTACATTCTTAACTTCACTTGCATCTTTTGCAAGAGTTTTCATATTTTGAGAAAGTTCTGCTTCTGTTTGTGCTGTTAGTTGAACTTTTGATGTTAAAGAGATGATGTTATCTCTTGCAGCTCCTAAATTTTCATTTGCTTTAACAATGTCATTTTTAGATTCCTGAGCATCTGATATTGCATTTATTATCTTATCTTGAACTGATTTTGCTTGTAATGTTGTTTGTTCTACTATTACAACAGAGTTTTCAACATTACCCCCAACACTTAAAGCCGTAGTTGATAGTTCATTAGATATTGATGCATTTTCATGACTTGTTGATTTTACTGAAGCAATTGTTGTTTGAACTTTTTCTATAAATAAATTTATATAGTTAGATACAACTCCAATCTCATCTTTACTATAAATTTCTAAACGTTTTGTTAAATCTCCATCTCCCTCTGATAATTCTTTTGTTAAATCTTCCAACAAACTTAATGGCTTGATTAAAGAATTTTTAATTATAACAATACTTAAGAGTAGTATAATTAAGGTTATTGCAATACCTGTAGTAATCGAAATAGTTTGAATATATTCATTTTCTTCTGATACAATTGAACCTATAGTATCTTGGTCTTTTTTTATAGAAATTTTTATCTCATGAGATAGCTTAGTTATAGTTGAACCTATAACATTTAACTTATTATGTATGATGTCGTTTCTATTTTTAATAATAGAGCTTATCTCAGCAACTCCATCTTTATATATTTTTATTAGGTCTGCAGCTTCTTTTAACTCTTTTCTTCTTTGTTGATTGCTTAAACCTTTTCTCGTTTTTGTTAAAGTTATACTTAATTTATCAAACTCTTTATTAACTCTTTTTAAAGCACTGTCGGAGTTTGACTCTAGAAATTTTGCTGTGTACAATCTAATAAACAGTGCCGTTCTAATATTTTTAGCAGTATCTAACGCAAACTTTTTATCTCCATCTCTATCAGCACTATTCATAACAGATGTAAGTAATTTTTCTATCTTTTTACCATTTATATCCAAATTTTTATGAACGATATCATTTCTTCTGTTCATATAATCTACAACTTTTAAAAAATTAGTTTTATACTCTTTTAAAATTGCATATATCTTTTTTACTATTGGGACTCTAGATGGTTTTTGTATCTTAATTAAAGACTTATCAACGAATTCCGTTGTAATATCAAAATAGTGATTAAACTCATCTATCTCTTTTTGAACAGGGTTTTTTAGATAATCTTTTACGTTTAACCTTATCATTAACATATTAGATTCTACTTGACCAACTAACACAGAATCTGTCGCCATTTCTCTATAGCTACTAAAACCTTCCGAAGATTTACTTATGCCATTAATAATAAAAATTGTTAAACCACTTATCATAAACACAATCACGCTAAATGCTACTACAAATTTTGATTTTATACTCATTTCTCTTCCTCATATAATACAAGTAACCAACATTTACACTATCAAGTAGATAAAAAATCGTTGGTACCGGTATTTTTAATATTTGACGAAACTAAGTTTCATCTTTAAAATACTTAACCATTATATGATTAGAGTGTCGCTAGCTTGTCCTTTTATTTCAGCTTTTTAACATATATAGCTTGTTGTCTATACTTGCAATGGTATTATTTATAGAATTTTCTTCATTAATATGGTGTGTTAAAATATCTAATCGCATCGCATTCATAGTATCTTTCTTTGACTCAAAATAGTACTTTGATGATGAAAATGACTCAAGTATCTCTTTTACATTTTCTAAACTATCGTTTTTAGTTAAAATCACAAATTTATTTGTATTAAAATAAAATATTTTAACTATACCATCCTCTCTTAAGTCTGAAAAATCATCCATTAAATATTTTCCAAGTTTTGCATATACCTTTTGTAGTGATGCTACTCCAAAATCTTTTACAAACTGCTCAATATCTTTTAAGCTAAAGCATACAGCATCGTATTTTGTGTTTTTGGGTATTTTACTCATGTAGTATTTAAATTCATTTCTTAATAATAAATTCGTTGTTAGGTCGTAAGATTCTTGATGCTCAGTAGTTATTTTTTTTACATAACCTAACTTTTCCTCCATCTCTTCGAGATTTAGAAAGTAACAGATTGATTTTGTTGAATTCTTTAGCTTGTTGATTTTTATGATATAACTCTTTTTTTTATCACCGAAAAAAATCTTATAAGCTTCATTCTGATTCTTTTTTATATAGTGAAAAAGTTCATGCTTATTCATGCTTTTTAGCATCTCATTTTCAAAGAGTTCACTTAAATTATATTTTCCATAATTATTATGATGGATAAAACTATTTTTAAAAGTTTCATTAGCATACTCCACCTCATTACCATTTAAGATTAAAAGAGGCATTACGACACCATCTAAAAAAGTTTCTTTTTCTATCTCATGTTGAGAAACTTGCTTTTCTAGTGCTAGTTTCCTTTTTTCAGTATATAGTTCTATAGCATATTTTGCAATAACTTTTAACAATCTATTAAAATCTATAGGTTTCATAATAAATCTATCTGCACCAAGTTCTATGAGCTTAACAAGGTTATCACTATCATTATGTGCAGATGTAATTATAACTATTTGTTCTTCATTAATTTTTTTAATATTTTTTAGCATCTCCATACCATCCATTACAGGCATATTAATATCTGTAATTACTATGTCATAGTCACTTTTATTGTACTTATCTAAACCATCTCTACCATTATGAGCATAGGTTATATCTTTAAAAAATCTTAATAGAAATCTACCTATTTGTTCTTGTATCAACAGATCATCTTCAACATAGAGTACTTTTAAAATGCTTGCAATTTTTTTTATTTTTTTTATTTGATCTGTATTCATAATCTATCTCCTACCAAAGTAATATTATAATTATATTATTGAGTTGTCACCATTATGTCGTCGGATGAAAGATCTAAAATATAGGAATAAGATGAAATCTACAAAAAAGTTGCTCTAATTTTAAGGGAAACTCTATTGCAGTAAAATTAAGCGACACAATGGCGACAAATTAATACTATTATTTTATATAATTGAAGTAGGAGTTGAATTTATGAATGCACAAAATATAGAAGATGTGAGAGATATTGTAGGTGATTATAATATTTTATTGGTTGAGGATGATAGCCTGATTCATGAACAGTTAAAGAAAATATTGGGAAGATTGTTTAAAAAGATATATATTGCAGAAAATGGCAGAGATGGATTGGAAACTTTTAAAAATAATAGAGATATAAATATCATCATTTCAGATATCAATATGCCAAATATGAATGGTTTTGAAATGGTTGAAAAGATAAAAGAGATAGATAAAGATGTGCCTATATTAATTTTGTCAGCACACTCTGAATCTCATCAGTTTATACAAAGTATAAAACTTGGTGTAGATGGGTACCTAATAAAACCTATAGATTTTGACCAACTTATGAGATCCATTATGAAAGCAACTATAAAAATAAAATTTCAAGATGAACTTTTAAGGAAGACTAATCTTTTAAAACAGTATAAAGAGGCTGCTGATGAGAGTATTATCGTTTCCAAAACTGATCTGCATGGGAAAATAACCTATGTAAACAAGAAGTTTTGTGATATATGTGGCTATAAAAAATCAGAACTTATAGGGAAGTCGCACAGTATATTAAGAGATTCAAAAACAAGCACTTCAGTATATAAAGATATGTGGCACACCATAAAAGATGAGAAAAAAATATGGCAAGGCGTTATTATGAACAAAGCAAAAAGTGGTGACAGTTATTATACAGATGCTACCATAAAACCTATTTTAGATCTAGATAACAATATCATAGAGTATATATCTTTAAGAAATGATATTACAGAGATTATATCGCCAAAAAGGCTTCTAGTAGATGTTCTAAAGCGCTCTATTGAACCTATGGTTGTGATGGTAAAGATAGATAATTTTGATGATATAGAAAAATACTATGGGCTTGATATGTTAGAAAAGATTGAGAAAATTTTTGAGGTTGAATTTTTTAATCTATTTCCAAATAGTTGTGAGTTTGAAAAGATATATTCGCTAGGGGATGGTATATATGCACTTTCTAAGGATAAAACTAAATGTAGTTGCTCTATAGATGAGATGGAGCAGAACTTAAAAAAGCTCCAAAAATCTATAGCAGGTCTAAAGCTAGATATTGGTGAATTAGATTATGATATATCGGTGGTGATAAGTCTTTCCTATGGTAGAGATGCATTGTCAAATGCAAAATATGGACTAAAAAAACTAGAAGAGACAAAGCAAAAGTTCATAATAGCAAATGAACTGACAAAAAAAGAGCATGTTAAAGCTCAAAAAAATCTTCAAACATTAACTATGATTAAAAAAGCGATAGATAACTTAAATATAGTCTCCTATTTCCAACCAATCATAAATAATAAGACACAAAAAATTGAAAAATATGAGTCCTTAGTGAGAATTATTGATGAAAACGGAAAAGTTTTAAGCCCATTTTACTTTTTAGATACAGCAAAAAAAGGAAATTATTATTCACAAATAACATCTATGGTTTTAGATAACTCATTTGCAGCACTTGACTTTACGGATGTAGATATATCTATAAATTTATCAATATTAGATATAGAAAAAAAATCAATACGAGAAAAAATATTTTCACTTCTAAGAAGTCATAAAATAAACCTTCATCGAGTTGTGTTTGAACTTTTAGAGGATGAAGATGCAGAAGACTTTGAACTTGTTAAGTCATTTATAGATGAGGTAAAATCTATGGGTGTAAAGATAGCTATAGATGATTTTGGAACAGGGTATTCAAACTTTGAGAGATTGCTTGATTATCGACCGGATATCCTTAAGATAGATGGAAGTTTAGTTAAGAATATAGAGACCAACCCACTTAGCTTACATATAGTTGAGATGATTATTGCATTTGCAAAAAAACAAAATATAAAAACAATCGCAGAGTTTGTAGAGACTGAAGCTATTTTCGACATATTAAAAGGTTTAGGAGTTGACTACTCTCAAGGATACTATTTTGGTAAGCCTGATATACTAACTAAAAGATAAAAGTCGACAATTTATGTCAAGCGAACTCCAAAACTAGGCAGGTAAAATTCAAAAAATGTTATACTTTGAAACTTAAACCAACTACGATTTCAATCTAGTTTTCATTAGAATTTTGAGTTAAATCCTCCTTAGTCTTAAATATATCTGAGTCTATTAAACCTGATTCTTGCTTCTCTTTTAATCTATAACTATCCCCTTGAATATTGATAATATGAGAATGATGTAACACTCTATCAAGTATAGCAGTAGTAACAACTTTATCATTTGCAAAAATAGTTGTCCACTTGCTAAATACTAAATTTGAAGTCAATATTGTAGATCCTCTTTCATATCTTTTAGAGATAATCTGAAAGAAGTGATTAGCTTCCTCTTTG
>JAIOSY010000316.1 GCA_021107375.1 Sulfurimonas sp. | reverse complement strand
TAACTAATGTCTCTTACATAGTTTTTACCAGCATATATAAAATGAAGAGAGTATCTACAATACTCACCATAATTTTCAATTATCTCATTTCCGTGTGAGTACCAAACAACCATATCTCTTGATTTTATTAGAGAGTTTTTCTTAATGATGTTGTCATTAGAATACCATAATCTCATCCCATCACCTCTTAGACCTAAGGCAACATCTTTTGAAGAAATTTTATTGTTAAACATTATAGAGTTGTTAACCATTTGTAAATCAATTCCAAATAAACAATTTTCTACTACACAGTTGCTTACTTCACAGTTATTACACTCTTTTAAAACTATACCACCATCAAGATTGTGATGCATATCACCGCTATTCATTACTTTTAAATTTTTAATTGTAACAAAAGAACTCTCTACTGTTATAACAGTTCCTTTATTTTCTGCATCAAGAATAACACCATCTTCTTTACCAATGATAGTAATAGGCTTATCTATTACTATATTGCCTTTGTATACTCCAGCAGGCAATTTTAAGATAGAACCAGCAGGTGCATCATCAATTGCTTTTTGCAGTATGTTTGCACTAAGCAAACTAAAGGATAAAAGATAAATAGTTAATAAAATTTTATACATCTGTTATGATACCTTTTTTTATTCTTCCATCTCTTTTAAAGCTTTTTGTTTTGCAAAAAAAGCAAGCAAACTCAATAAACTAATTGCAACTATCAGATAAAAACCAATTGTTGGATATGAGTGTGTTGTAAACTGGGCTATTTTTCCATCACCAAAAACAGTAGGCATAAAAGGCTTGATTTTAAACATTCCCCAGTCATGTAGGTTGTGTCCAAAATAATATAACCAAAATGAGTAATCAGCTATAAATAGAACTGGAAGAGAAGCTGGAATCAACATAAAGTATGATAAAAATTTTACATTATAAGCAATAAAATAAATCATAACTAAAGATAATCCTAAAAGAGCATAGATACCAATTTCTCTTTCAAAAATACCACCAGCCCACATTGGATCCATTCCAACATAGTGGTTAATTGTATTCATCTCATGAACTTCACCACTAAATCCATCAAAATGGAAAAATACAGGAATTCCCTCTGGAAATGCCTCTTTTGGATAGTTTGGAGCTTCAAGTGAAACAGCCCAAATAGGTAGTGAAGCACTGCCTATTTCTGAAGTAGATACTATCATTTTATCTAAATCATTATGTGACTCTTTTGGTGTTGCTACACTCTTATATCTTCCTTGGCTATAAAGATTCCAAGTAAACTTATTCATAGATGTGATCTCATCGCTTTTTTGATCACTTATTTTATTTAATGCTCCATGAAATCCAATCATTGGAAGGGTGAAAGCGATTGTTAAAATAAGTAGGGCTAAGGTAGCAAATATTTTTGCTTTTGTTAAACTAGGGTGCATATTTTTCCTTTATTAATAAATTAAAACCTGAAGATTATTAAAATATTCAAGTTTTAATTTTAACTTTTAAATTATAAGATATTCTTATAATTATATGGTGAAATATAATTATATCATAAAAAAAGAGGGGAATAGAAAACTCCCCTCTTTTTGTGGAGATTTAAATCTATTTTAGTCTAGAATAGATTTGCATTATCATCTACCCATTTTAGGTATTCAACAATGTTTTTAGTTTCTGTTTCGTTCATATGTTGGTTAGGCATTCTTAAATTAAAGTAATTAATCATGCTTTCTACATATGGTTCTTTGAATTTAGAGTCAGGATTCATAATGAAATCTTTAACCCATTTTTCGCCGTTTTCATGTCTTTGAAGAACACCTGTAAGGTCTGGACCAGATGATACTTTACCGATAACATGACAACCACCACAACCACCTTCACCAAATGCTCTCTCACCAGCAGCAGCAGCAGTAGATTGTTTAGTAGCGACTAGTCTAACTAGAGCATCTTTTGCTCTAATTCCAACATCAGCAGTTTTAACCATATATTGCCAAATCATATTTTCAAATAAAATAGCTTTTTCAATATCGCCAGCTTTTAGGGCTTTATCTGATTTAGCTTTTTCACCTTTGATTTGTCCATACTGATCAAGTGCATCTACAACAAGACCTTTAACAACTGGATGTTTTTCATAGTGATTTTCTTTTAAGAATTTAACAACACTTTGAATAACTTCATCAGTTGCAGCATTTACAGCAACAGTTTTGTCATATTCAGCTTTAAGTTCAGCTGTAGACATTTTTTTCATTTTAAGTTTTTGAGCACTAACATATTTTTTAGTAGGATCTTTAACCATAAAATAACCCATCATCTCTAAGTGAAGTGCAGAACAAAACTCAGTACAGTAGTAAGGGAAAACACCCTCAATATCAGCAACAAATTTAATTGTTCCAGTTTCACCTGGCTCTAATGAAGTGTGTACATCATAGTGGTCAACTGTAAAACCGTGAGTCTCATCTTGAGCTCTCTCTAAGTTTGTTAAATAAATAGTAACATTGTCACCTTTATTTACAGTGATTCTTTCAGGATTGATGTGAGATCTAACCATAGTAGCGTATACACTAACATTGTTACCTTTTCTCTCAATTCTTTCTTGACCAGCTAAGGTTTTACCTTTATGAATCTTACCAGTTCTAGTGTTTGTACCCATTGGGTATCTTACATGTGGATGTAATTTACTAGCACGAATAGAAACAACTTGGTGAGGTTCACCTAATGGAATAGGTAAATCATAAAGTAGATCCATTTTCTTTCCACTAATATCAATAAGTTGATGATTTTGTGGGTGAAGTGGTCCAACCGGATTAAATCTGTCAATTGCAAGTTTGTTAAGTGAAATAGCATACTTACCTTGAGGATCAATTGATTTCCCTTCCATCGCATTTAAGTGACCAACATTGTAGTGAACATTTACTCTATCTAAAACTTTTAGATCTAAATAGTTCCATTTTACAACTTGAGAATCAACATAAAGTGAAGTATAAATCTCACCTTTTACATTTGAGAATTGGTTATGTAATGGCCCAAGACCTAGTTGAACTTGACCGTGTAGAGTCTTTTTCATATCTAAAATTGGAATACCGTAAGGATCTCTTCCTACATACTCTTTCTTGTCGATAAGTTTTTTGATTTTTTTCCAATCATATACAGATGCAGTAGTATCTAGTTTACCACAAACAACAATATATTGACCAGTTGGATTAACATCAACACCATGTGGTGATTTTGATTCAGGAATTAAGAAAAGTGCGTTATTTTTAACAGCAACATCCATAGGGATAACTCTATGTCCATTTATTATCATAACATTTTCTTTTTTCTCTGCAAGTTTTGCTAATTTTTTCCAGTTATATACATGTAAGAAGTCTGTATCATTTCTACTACAACCAGCTTCAAATGGAGGCATACCAACTTCGATACCACCAGTGTACATTTCAGAGTTAAATGAGTTTGTAAATGCCCAACCATCAGACATTTCTTTACCAGCATCAGTTAAATCTTGCATATATGGAGGAAATTCTATAGTAAAAGAATCTTTTTCAGATATTTTACCAGTTTTATTATTGAATTTCCACATCGTAGCACCACCACGATATGTCTCTTTGTACTCTTCAATTGGGTGATAGTTATTGTCAAATGGCGCAGCATATTGACATGACTCTATGATATAGTCAGAGTTTGGAGTAAAGAAAGCTCCACCATGATCAGATTTTAAAACAGGATTTACAACAATCTGTTTTGTTTCAAAGTCTGTTAAATCAATAATAGCAACTCTTGGATTAGCTTTATCTTGGATAGCTAACCATTTACCATCATAAGCACCCTTTGTTTCTGAAAGTGCCGGGTGGTGAGTATCACCCCAGTTAATCTCTCTTCCTCTAATATTACCAGCTCTTAAAACTTTTTTACTCTCTTCGTCAAAACCATAACCTTGCCATGGTTCCGGCGTAAATACAGCAATGTATTTTAAGATCTTCATAGATGGAACACCGTAAACAATAATTTGTCCACTTTGACCACCCGAACTAAATACTAAAAACTCATCTCTTCCACCAGTAGGAAGATAAGTTTTAGCAGCACGAATAACATCCTGCTCCGATAAACCTCTTGCTTTCATTACTTTTTCTAGTTCACCACCAGCTGATGCCATTGTAGCAGCTAATGAAGTACCTAGAACAAGTGCAGAAAGCTTATTTAAATGTTTACTCATTCGATTCTCCTTAATATTCTTTTGAGTAATAGTTATTTTATAAATAACTTATAATACTCAAATGACTTGCAATGATAAGATATTTTATAATCGTATAATTTGACCTTGGTCAAATTATGCAATTAATTTTATTTTTTAAGATTGATTGTTGCTAGCGTGGGAGATTAAATTATCTAAATCTACTTTTAGATTTTTTAGTTTTTGTGTAGAAGAGGTTAACTCTTCTAAGGATTGTATAAGTGCATCTTCTTTTTTAGTTAATTCTTTATTAATTTTCTTTTCTTGCATTTTATCTATTAATTCTAAAAACTCTTCAATATTTTTTTCTAAAAGTTCAAATGATTGATAAGAATGTTTAATAGATTTACTTGAACACTCTATAGAATCATTGATTTTATCAACTAGGAAGTTAAAGTTACTTGTTGCTTCTATGATTTCAAAACTATTTATATCCATTTTAATAGGTTCAAGATTTTTAATACTAGAATTTGTAATAATATTACTTGAAGTATCTAAAAATTTTTGTATAAATG
>JAIOSY010000068.1 GCA_021107375.1 Sulfurimonas sp. | reverse complement strand
TAAAAGGGTACTTAAAACCTTTTTTATCTTCTATAATATAAAGAGAAAGAAAAGGGTCATGTTTAAGTATCTTGGCATACCTGTCCTCCTTGGTTGAGAGTGGCTTTGTTCGAGAAAAGAGTAATCTTTTATATTTTGATATTGGAACTTGTATTGTTTGATTTTGAATAGAGTTTGAATGTTTTACTTTATTGATACATGAAGTATAACCACCCTCACATGCCAATAAATTTAAAAGAAGAAAATTAAGAGCTATAAAAACTCTTAACATTTATTTTGCTCCAAATGGGTTCATATTACCCATACCACCTAATATCCCCATGGCACTTTGTTGCTGGTTTTGCATAACCATTTTGTTAGCATCATTCATCGCACCTATAAGTAAAATCTCAAGTGAAGCTTTATCAGTTAAAAGTGAATCATCGATTATTAAATCGATAATCTCACCTTTACCATTCATGCTTACTTCAACCATTCCCCCTCCACTTTTTACATTAAAAGTTTTAGATTCTAGTTCAGTTTGAAGTTTCGCAGCATTTTCTTGCATACCCTCAAGCATTTTACTCATATCGCCCATATTCCCAAACATAGTTTAGATATGATCCGCGATAGTTTCTATGTCATTTTTCTCATCTAAAATAACAACTTTAGGTTGGTAACTCTCAAGTTCTTTTTCTTCATAAGTAGCATAAGCAACTATAATTACTTTATCACCTGGATGAACTTTACGAGCAGCTGCACCATTTAGACAAATATCTCTTTTACCTCTTTCACCTAAAATAATGTAAGTAGTAAAACGCTCACCATTGTTGACATTTAAAATCTCAACTTTTTGTCCAACTCTCATCTTTGCAGCTTCTAAAAGCTCCTCATCAATAGTAATAGAACCAACATAGTTTAAGTTAGCATCAGTTACTGTAGCACGATGAATTTTGCTGTACAACATATCAATAGTCATAACTCTTCCTATCTTCCCATTTGTTTTTGCATATCAGTTGGAGATATTGCTTCATCCCAAAGCTCATCTTCAATAACATACTCAGAAACTACATTTCCACCAATAATATGTTCAGTAACAATTCTATCGATTTTCTCTTTTGTAAGACCTACATACATAGTATGACCTGGCTCTACTAACATAACTGGACCTGAAGAACAACGGTTAAGACATGAAGTACGAATTGGTTGAACAGTACCCATAATTCCATCTTGCATCAATTTTGTTGCAAGATACTGAAAAAGGTCTTGAGTAGCTGGTGTTACACACGATGGTTTTGGCATACCTGGAGGAGCTGATTGCTCACATTTAAAGATATAAAATGCTGGTTGAGGAATTCCCATAGAATTCTCCTTAAATTTTTAGTGGAATTATAGCAAAAATATCTTTTTAAAGATATTTTTCGAAAGATAACTTATATATTTAAGAGTTCTCTAACAACTTCTCTATCATCAAAAGGGATTTTTTCATCATAAATAATTTGGTAAGATTCATCACCTTTACCTAAAATCACAACAACTTCATTTTCTTCTTGATCATCAAGAGCCATCTCTATCGCTTTTTTTCTATTTAACTCAACAATAATATTACTCTTATCTTCAATCCCTTCAAGAATATCTTCAACTATAAGTTGTGGATCTTCATTTCTTGGATTATCACTTGTTATATAAGTTTTTTTAGCTAAAGAAGCAGCAACTCTACCCATTAATGCTCTTTTACTTTTATCTCTATCTCCACCTGCTCCAAAAACAACTAAAAGTTCTTTCTCTTTAAGTGCATTTAAAACTTGTTGCATCCCATCTGGTGTATGTGCAAAATCAACTATCACATTTGGAGCTTCACAAACCTGTTCCATTCTTCCACTTACACCTGCAAAGTTATCAACAACATTTGCAACCTCTTCGAGTTTTTTGCCTGTTATAATTTGCACAGCTGAGATTGCCGCCATTAAATTATAAAGGTTGAAAAAACCATGTAATGATGCAGTAAAAGGAACTATCTCTTGAAAATGTTGAATAATTCCACTAGAAGCATTGTTTAAAGAATATGCCATAAGTCTAAATGTAGCGGGATGCTCTATCCCATATGTAAAAGTATTTTTAATATTAAAAGCAGCCCGAGGCTCATCTTTATTTATTAGCTTTTTACCCTCATCTTGAAAAAAACTATTCTTAACAGCTATATACTCACCAAGAGTTTTATGGTAATCTAAATGGTCTTGAGTGATATTTGTAAGAATCTTCAACTCAAAATTTATACCTTCAATTCTTTTTTGAACTATGGCATGTGAACTTACTTCCATTATAAAGTATTCACAACCCTCTGTTACTGCCTGATAAATATGCTTATATGTATTTAAAACAGATGGAGTAGTAAGTGTTTTACCCTCTGCAACTTCATCATTCATAAATAAACCACGAGTTCCTTGCATCGCAGCTTTATAACCTAAATCAAGTAAAAAAGAGTAGATTGCACTAGCTGTAGTTGTCTTACCGTTTGTTCCGGTAATTCCAATTATTTTAATTTTATTTATACCGAATAACTCAGCTATCTCTTCAATTTTTACAATTGAGTGAGCATCATTCTCTTTAGCATTTTGAAGATATTTTTCATTTTGTGTTGTTAAGACAAAAGCTGTCTCACTATTACACTCTTGTGAGTTTTCTGTTACATACTTAAACTTTTGATCTGGTAATTCTATTCTCAATTTTTTTCACCTTTGGCTAGTTTTTGCAATAATTTTCTAAGTGATTCATCAGCTGGAAAAGAACCAAGAGCATTTTCTAAATATGTTAAAGCCATATCTGTATAACCATACTCTATCAAGTTATCTAAAAAATCAATAAAATCTTCTTTTTTAGTTATAATCACTCTTGTTGAAAACATAATATTTTCAAAAGTATCCTTAAAACTCTCCCCAGAATTTACAATATCTTTAAAATCTTGGTAAAGAATCCCATCTTCTAATTCAATCCTATCACGCATTGGCTCAGCAAATATTTCACCAAGTTGATCTAGTGTTCCATCTAAATTTTTTAATATATCACCGATAATGGTATCAGCTTCCTCTTTATCTTCTTTCTTTAATATTTCATAATAATCAAAAAGAGCTTCAGCACCACCCTCTCCACTCATAGCCATTTCAGATAAAATAACACCATTATAAGCTTCTTTAGAATTTGGGAAATTTTGTAAAACATAAGCAAATTTCTCTAAAGCATTTTTATAATCAGCTTGGGAAAAACTATCTTTTGCTTGTAATAATGTTTTATATTTACTCATATTGATCATAATTTTTACTTTTCCTATAATTTATCTATATCATTTTCCATACCAATCGGTACATTAACCACACAAATCTCAGGGTGAATATCCATGCGAAGTTGTCTCTCAACACCATATTTTAGTGTAGAACCACTACTTGCACAACCTATACATGCCCCTTTTAATTGAACATATACATTTGAGTTTTTAACTGTTATAAAATCAATATCACCACCATCAAGGGCTAAAACTGGACGAACTTTATCTATTACACTTCTTACTGGATTCATTAACTCTTCATCACTAAAGGGAATCATCTGGCATCCTTTATATTTATATTATTATAAAATAGAATAATATCGCTTAACGGGTCATAAAAAATATAATTTGCTCTATATTTTTAATCTAAGAGTGATACTATTTCATTCACATATGTTGGTTTTCTCATCCCAAGCACAATATAATCAACACTTTTTCTTTCAATTAAAAATTTCAAAGCACACTCTTGCATTGAACTATGACACTCTTTAAATATATCTTTTAAAGCAATTTTTGTATTTTTGAAACACTCATAAGCTACCATCTTTCTATATTCAGTTAAGAACATATCTATAAAATTAAGCATAACTTCTCTATTTTCTTCATCTATAACTTCTAAACAACTCTTAATATGAGGAATCATTTGAGTATAAAGAAAAGAATCATAATCACCAATCCAACCAAATTTATGTTTAGTTTCATCTAATTGTTCAATTAAATTATAAAGTGGTTTAAGCATCTCATTATCACAAACTTCCATTAATTCATTTAAATGATGATAATACTCCGTACTTTCAGCATAATCGCATAATCTATAATTTAAATTTTCTTTTTGCGTATTTAGTGCTCTATTTGCTAAAACTCTAAGTCCATTTTCTTTTGCCCAAACACTACATTTTAATCCATCTTGCTCTAAAAGATTTATTGGTAACTCTATAGTTGTTAGAGAGTGTTTTTCATTACCTATCTCATTAGCAGCATCTTCTGCAAGAGTTAAAATATCTTCATAAGGTAAAAAATATTCACTTGAATGATTTAACGAAAAAGCATCTGATGATATACCATATGAAAAAATCTTTTTATCTTTAGCAGCTAACTCTAAATCTAAAAAAGCATCAAAAAATTTAGCATTCATCTCATCAAGTCTATCATCTTTATCAATATTATTTTCAACTGCTTTTATAAGAAACTCTTCAGGATATTCGATTAAATAACAATCTAGTGATTTTTTATTTAATCTATCTAAAGATAATTTTAGTTGTTCATCTAAATTTTGACTTAACATATACTTACTGATAATTTCAATATCATTTACTATGCTATCATCAAACTCATTAAGAGCTTGTGCTATTGCTCTCTCAGATGCTCCATCCATATAGTTTGATGAAGTATCTATCATTTTTATACCAGATTTAATAGCTTCTTTTAAGGCTGAAATATGTTGAGGATTATGTTCACTAATTCTGTATGTTCCAAATGCGAAATTACTCATTATTGTCTCTCTTTCTTTAAGTATTTTAGAATGTGGAAGTCCTCTTTGGTTGAGGATGGAAGTTAAAAGGGGTTGGCATGTGGAAAGCCACATGCCGACATATCAAATTAAACTAATTCGATAAATGCCATAGTCGTAGCATCACCACGACGAATTCTTGTTCTAGTAATTCTAGTGTATCCACCAGCACGATCAACATACTTAGGAGCAATTTCATTTACTAAAGTTTTTGTAGCTTCTTTACTTTGAAGCGCAGCGAACACTGTTCTGTGAGCGTTAGAATCATTTTTAGTAGCAACTGTAATAAGTTTTTCTACATAAGAACGAAGTTCTTTTGCTTTAATAGCAGTAGTTTCAATTTTACCATGTTCAATTAACGAAATACTAAGGTTCTTAAGTAAAGCAGCACGGTGTGCACTTGTACGACCTAGTTTACGGTATCCATGACGATGTCTCATCTAATATCCTCTTATTAAGCCTGTGCGGCTTCTATTTTCTTTTTTAATGCTGTAACAACATCATCTGCTAAATCAGCGCCAACTGCAAAACCAAACTCTTGCACTTTTTCAACGATTTCATCATATGATTTCTTACCTAGGTTTTTAACATTTTTTAAGTCATTAGTACTCATTAATGTTATTTCACCTATTAGTTTAATATTTGAGCGATCAAGACAGTTAAAACTTCTTGCACTTAAACCTAGACTATCAATATTTGTAGTTAATTTTTTCAAATCAGGAGATTCTTCAACTCTTTCAATAGTTGCTGGAGCTTTGATACTGATTTCTGAATTAAATACTGCTAATTGAGCATACATAACCTCTAAAGAGTTTCTAAATGCATCAATTGGTGAAATTTGTCCATCAGTTCTAATGTTCATTACAACTCTTTCAAAATTAGGATTGTCTTCTACAAGAACATTCTCAATTTTATAAGTTGCAGAACGAACAGGAGTGAAATATGCGTCAAGTGCAATATATCCATCTTCTAATTCATCATGAGTATCTTCACTAGCTACATAACCAATACCCTGAGCCACTTTAATCACAAAATTAAGAGTAGAATCTTCATTTAAAGTTGCAAGTGGAGCATCTGGAGTTACTACTTCTACTTCGTCACTACCAAGATCTTTACCTGTAATAACACAAGGACCTGCAAAGCTATAGCTTACTTCAGCTTCAGTATCTTCACTATTAAGTTTAAAACGAATCTCTTTAAGATTTAAAATAAAATCTGAAATATCTTCAAGCATACCACGCACAGAGTCAAACTCATGCTTAGCACCCTCAATTTTAATAGCTATTGGAGCATAACCAACAGAGCTGCTTAATAAAAAACGGCGAAGAGGATGAGCTAAAGAGATAGCATAACCCGTTTCAAACGGATATGCCATAATATTAGCTTCATTCTCACTAATTTGTTCTACCTCAAACTCTTGTGGAGCAAGTGGAGTAGTTTTAATTTTTTTCATTTATACGCCTTTTATTTAATTACTATTTAGAGTAAAGCTCAACGATTAAACGCTCTTCAACAGGAATAACAACTTCTTCACGCTCTGGTAAACGAGTATAAATACCAAATACTTTATCAGCATCAATATCAACCCATGGAGCTAAACCAGTTTGATTAGTTAATTCCATAGCACGAACAATTTGTACATTTTTCTTACTTGCTTCACGAACTTCTATTTTCTGACCAGGTTTAACACGGTAAGAAGGGATATCAAGTTTTTTGCCATCTACAAGTAGGTGACCATGAGTAACAAGCTGTCTAGCAAAACGACGAGTTGAAGCAAAACCCATACGATAAACAACATTATCAAGTCTGCTTTCGATTAGAGTAATAAGGTTTGTACCAGTATTACCTTCTCTTCTTTTTGCTTCAACGAATAATGCACGGAATTGTTTCTCAGAAACACCATACATGAATTTCGCTTTTTGCTTTTCATTAAGTTGTAAACCATACTCAGAAACTTTCTTACGACGCTGACCATGTTGACCAGGACCATAAGGTCTTTTTTCTAATGCTGATTTACCAGCTAAACGACGCTCACCTTTAAGGTTAAGACTTACACCGAATCTTCTTTCGATCTTCTCTACTGGACCTCTATATCTTGCCATCAGTAATCTCCTTAAACTCTACGACGCTTAGGTGCGCGACAACCATTGTGTGGTAATGGAGTAACATCTTTCATAAATGTAACACGAATACCTTCAATAGCACCAATAGCTTTAACAGCTGTTTCACGACCTGAACCTGGACCTTGAACTTTAATACCAAGTTCTTTAATTCCATGAATTTGAGCTTTTGCTACTGCATCTTCAACAGCTGCTTGAGCCGCGAATGGAGTAGATTTTTTGCTACCTTTAAAACCAAGACTACCAGCAGAAGACCAAGCAATCATGTTACCCATCTCATCTGTAATAGTTACAAGAGTATTGTTGAAAGATGCTGCAATGTGACAAATACCACGTGCAATATTTTTCTTTACTACTTTTTTTCTAACAGCTTTTCTTTTTGCCATCTATAATTCCTTATGCTGCGCCGACAGTTTTACGCTTACCTTTACGAGTACGCGCATTTGTCTTAGTTTTTTGACCACGACATGGAAGACCACGACGGTGACGAAGACCACGATATGAACCTAAATCCATAAGTGCCTTAATATCCATAGCTACTTTTTTGCGTAAATCACCTTCAACCATATGGTTAGCACGGATTTCAGCAGTAATTGCAGCTACATCAGCTTCATTAAGTTCGAAAACTCTTTTGTTAGGGTCTATACCAGTCGCCGCTAAAATTAGGCGAGAAGCATGTAAACCAATTCCATAGATGTACGTTAAACCGTACTCTAATCTTTTCTTTTTAGGTAAATCAACACCAGAAATACGAGCCATGGTTATCCTTGTCTCTGTTTATGTTTTTTAACTTTGCAGATTACTCTTACAATGCCTTTTCTCTTAACAACTTTACAGTCGTCACACATCTTCTTAACTGAAGCTCTTACTTTCATAAGTAGTCCTTTGTTTATACATCTTTGCTGCTTTTAGGCTCACAATTTATTTGCTTGCCAATACTTTTATCTATATATAGTATATAAAGATAGAAATACTCTAACTATTTTGTTAAAACAGCAAAGCGGACGAGGATTGTACCCAAATTAATTTAAAAGATTTATTAAATGGGTGCAATTTCTATCTTTTTAATCCATTAGTGACAAAATAGTGACCATTTTTATTATTAGGACTTAACTGAGTTTAATATAAACTTCTTAAAACAATTTAGGAAGATAGATGATAGAAAATATTTTAAAAAGAGATGGAACGCAAAAAGAGTTTGTTGCCTTTAAAATTGAAGATGCTATTAAAAAAGCATTTAAAAGTGAAAATACAACTTATGATAGTTCAATATTTTTTAATGTTTTAGAAAAACTAAAAACTAGAAGAGTTGTAGCTGTTGAAGATATTCAAGATTTAATTGAAACTCAGCTTTACAAAAGTCGCTACTTTGATGTCATGCGTTCATTTATTCTCTATCGCCACATGCATAAGATGCAAAGAGATAATCTACTTGAAGAGGATACTACATATATAAACTCAACTCAAACTATAGAGGAGTATATAAATGGAAGTGACTGGAGAATCAAAGCAAACTCAAATACTGGCTACTCAAATGCAGGACTTGTAAACAATACAGCAGGTAAAGTTATCGCAAACTACTGGCTAGATAAAATCTATTCTAAAGAGGAAGGTCATGCCCATAGAAACGGTGATTATCATATCCATGATTTAGACTGTTTAACTGGTTATTGTGCTGGTTGGAGTTTAAGAGCATTACTTGATGAGGGTTTTAACGGAGTTCGTGGAAGAGTTGAATCTGATGCTCCAAAACATTTCCGTGAGGCACTTGGGCAGATGGCAAACTTTTTAGGGATACTTCAAAGTGAATGGGCTGGTGCTCAGGCATTTTCATCATTTGATACTTACCTTGCTCCTTATGTATTTAAAGACAAACTCTCATTTAAAGAGATAAAAAAAGCTGTAAGAAGTTTTGTATATAATTTAAATGTACCTGCTCGTTGGGGTCAATCTCCTTTCACAAACATTACTATTGACTGGACTGTACCGGATGATTTAAAAGATCAGATTCCAACTAGAAAACAAAACCATTTATTAAAAGGTGTTTTAGATAGTGAGTTAGAACAAATTGCCGTAGAACGTGGATGTGACTCATTAGAAAATATGACATACAAATATTTTCAAAAAGAGATGAATCAAATCAATAAAGCTTACTATGAGATTATGACGGAGGGGGATAAAACCGGTCAACCTTTCACTTTTCCTATCCCTACCGTAAACATAACTGAGGATTTTGACTGGTATGGGGAAAATACAGACATACTTTTTGAAAATACAGCAAAAATCGGTTCTTCATATTTTCAAAATTTTATAGGGAGTCAGTATAAGAGAGATGAAGATGGCAACCTAATTCCAAATGAAGAGGCTTATAAACCTGGGCATGTGAGAAGTATGTGTTGTAGATTACAACTTGATTTAAGAGAACTTCTTAAACGTGGTGGTGGCTTATTTGGTAGTGCTGAAATGACGGGAAGCATTGGTGTTGTAACACTTAATATGGCTAGACTTGGATTTTTATATAAGGATGATAAAGAGGCTTTAATGCTTCGAATAGATCAACTTATGAATCATGCAAAATCTACTTTAGAGAAGAAAAGAGTCTTTATCCAAGAGATGTATGATAGAGGACTATATCCATATACACAAAGGTATCTTCCAGGGTTTAAAAACCACTTCTCAACTATCGGTGTAAATGGGATAAATGAGATGATTTTAAACTTTACGGACGGCTCTTATGATATTAGTTCAGATAAAGGGATAGAGTTTGCAACTGAGATTTTAAATCATATGAGAGGGAGAATGGTTGAGTTTCAAGAAGATACTGGAAACCTTTATAATCTTGAAGCAACTCCTGCTGAGGGAACTACTTATAGATTTGCTAAAGAAGACAAGAAAAGATACGGTGATAGTATTATTCAAGCTGGAATGGATGAAAATATCTACTATACAAACTCTTCTCAAATTCCAGTAGATTTAACAGATGACCCATTTGAGGCTCTTACGCTTCAAGATGATTTACAATGTAAATATACAGGTGGAACAGTTCTTCATCTATATATGCAAGAAAAAGTAAGTTCAACTGAAGCTTGTAGAAAGTTGGTTAAAAATGTAATCTCAAACTTTAGACTTCCATATATCACTGTTACGCCTCTGTTTTCAGTATGTCCTAAACATGGATATATCTCTGGAGAACATGAGTTTTGCCCTAAGTGTGATGAAGAATTGATTCAAGAATCACAAAATCTGAAACTTGAAGTTTCATAAATAAAAAAAGGATAAATTATGAGTAAAAATGAGATGTTAGCTATGCTAAGTGAAAAAAGACAAAAGTGTATAGTTTATACAAGAGTTATGGGTTATCATAGACCTGTTGAAAGTTTTAATGTAGGAAAAACTGGTGAGCATAAACAAAGAAAACAGTTTATTCAACACTAAAGTTGTCTATGATATAACAAAATTTACACATCTTGATTATCCACAACACCTAGCTTGTATAGTTTGGTTTTCTGGATGTAATATGAGATGTGACTATTGCTACAATAAAGATATTGTTTTTTCTAAGAATGGAGTGTATTCTTATAATGATGTCTTAGAGTTTTTAAAAACAAGAGTAAATCTTTTAGATGCTGTTGTACTCTCAGGTGGAGAGGCAACTTCACATGAGTTAGTTGAGTTTTGTAAAGAGATAAAAAAACTTGGATTTTTAATAAAGTTAGACACTAATGGAACAAACCCACATGCCATAAGAGAGTTGCTAAATTTAGGTTTACTGGGCTTTGTGGCACTTGATTATAAAGCAGCTAAAGATAAATTTCTTCAAATCACTCACTCAAATAAATATGATGAATTTTCAAACACCTTGGATTTACTCTTGGCATGTGGAATTGAGTTTGAGGTTAGAACAACCTTGCATTATGATTTACTCAACGAAAATGATATTAACACAATTATTAAAGATCTATCACAAAAAAAATATACTAAAAAATATTATATACAAGAATTTTTAGATACTGGAATAAATATTGCAAATCTTGAAAAACCTTCTAAATCTTTTGATAAAACAAAGCTTCTTGATGATATAAAAATTATTTGGCGATAAAAATCTAATTTTATTGACATATATCATCTAATTAAATTTAATTATCAGTTATATTTCTCTCTTCTTAAGGATATAAGTATCTATCCATAAAGAACCCCAATTTCAGAAATTTAAAAAGAGGGCTAATGCAAGGCGAAGATTCGCAGGAGCTATAAATAGCT
>JAIOSY010000171.1 GCA_021107375.1 Sulfurimonas sp. | reverse complement strand
TTTGTCTCTTAGAATCTACTACAATATTTTTCTCTTTTAATATTTTCATTGCAAACTCAACATCAATACCAACTCTTCTTGAAAAAGATGACAAAGAGGATTCTTCAGCATGTCCATAAGGTGGTGAACCATACTCTTTTTCCCAATAAGATTTAATATCATCATTTATATCTAGAGCAACTTGAAATGGTTGTATACCAATTAAAGTACCCACAACAAATACAATGTTTAATACCAAGGCTATCACAAGCTCTTTTTTAAAGAGAGTCACTTTTTTTGTGCTGTCTCTAAGATAATTTATTAGTGGTTTCCAATTATAATAGATATGCCAAATCGTCACTACTAAAAAAAGAAACATTGAAGTGATATGGATATCACCATACTGAGTCTTACTCAGACCAAATATCTGCCAATCTGCCCAATAAGCAACCTTCCCTTTAGGTACGATATAAAGGATTACCCCTGTTATACTCATTATCAAAAAAGAGAAAGCAAGGCTTAATGAGATAATCTTTTTTATTACAATTTTATCTTTCATAATATTCTCCACTTAATTAACGATTTCTACCCTGTCCACGACTTTTATTTTTACGATTTTTAGCTTGTTGTTTTACCTGATGTGTTTGAAACTCATCTTTATCAATATTGCCATCACTATTTGTATCAATATCGCTAAATTGAGGTGCATTAGCAACATTACGCATCATTTTTCCTGCTTCAGCTTGTTTAATCATTTTCGATTGTTGCATGTTTTCAAATTCTACCTGAGTTACTTTGCCATCACCATCACTATCTAAACTGGTATATGACTGCATATTTCTACCTTGCCCTACTGCTAAAGCACCCGTAACTATCAAAGCTACAATTAATAAAGTTTTCATCTTAAACTCCTCAGTTTTTCTTTTAACTTACCCAAATTATACGAAGCCAATGTGAACGCAATATGAATTTAAAGCATAAATGGTATAATCGCGATATTATTTATATAAAAAGGTTCATTATGGCTCAAACTATAACAGAAAAAATATTTTCCCAGCATGTTGGTCGTGAAGTTTTTGCAGGTGAGATTATCCGTAGTAACATCGACATGGTTATTGGAAATGATATCACTACTCCTATCTCAATCAAAGCATTTGAAGATAGTGGAGCAGAGGCTTTAGCAAACCCAGATGGTTTTTCTATCGTTCTTGATCACTTTATCCCTGCAAAAGATATAGCATCGGCAAATCAAGCTAGAATCTCTCGTGATTTTGCAAAAAAACATAAACTTAAAAACTTTTTTGATGAAAAAGATATGGGGATAGAGCATGCCCTACTTCCTGAAAAAGGTCTAGTAGTTCCAGGTGATGTTATTATTGGTGCTGATTCACATACTTGTACTCATGGGGCTTTAGGAGCTTTCTCTACTGGTATGGGTTCAACTGACTTAGCTTTTGTGATGATTAGTGGAGGGAACTGGTTTAAAGTTCCTGAATCTATCAAAGTAAATTTAAGTGGAAAACCTAAACTTCATACAACAGGTAAAGATATTATTTTAGAAATCATTAGAATAATTGGTGTTGATGGTGCTTTATACAGAACTTTAGAGTTTACTGGTAGCACAATCGAGCATTTAACTATGGATGATAGATTCTCTATGTGTAACATGGCTATAGAAGCTGGTGCAAAAAGTGGAATCGTTGCCTATGATGATATTACAAAAGAGTTTTTAGCTGATAAAGATTTAGCGAGAGAGCCTCGTATTCATTACTCAGATGATGATGCAATATACTGCAAGACTTTAGATATTGATGTTGCAAATCTTGAGCCTGTTATCGCTTATCCATTTTTACCATCAAACGGACACTCAATCACTAAAGCAGTTGCAGATAAAATCAAAATCGACCAAGCTTTCATCGGAAGTTTTACAAATGGTCGTTTAGGCGATTTAAAAACTGCATCTGAAATTTTAAAAGGTCAAAAAGTTCACGAAGATGTTCGTCTTATCGTAACTCCAGGGACTCAAAAAATCCTAAAAGAAGCATTTAAACTTGGTTATATCGATATTATTATCGATGCAGGTGGAGTTGTTTCAAATCCAACATGTGGTGCTTGTCTTGGTGGATATATGGGTATTTTAGGTGATGGTGAGGTAGCAGTTTCAACAACTAACCGTAACTTTGTTGGACGAATGGGAAGCAGAAGTTCAAAAGTATATTTAGCAAACTCTGCTGTTGCAGCAATATCTGCAATAACTGGTTATATTACAGATCCAAGATAAAATTTCACAATTAAAATTAAACACAAGGAAACATAAAATGAAAAAACTACTTCTTATACCTGCACTACTAAGTACTATGGCTATTGCTAGTGATTACAACTACGAAATCTCTCCAGTTATTGGATACAACATTGCAGAGGGTAATCTTAATCTTGATAATGAAGTTATCTCTGGTCTTGAGGTTCAATACAATGGTTTAGATTTTCCAATCAAACCTGAGTTATCCATTTTACACTCTGGTGGAGTAAAAAGTGAAAAACTACCTCTTGGAGATACAAGTTCATATGGAAAAACAAATATTACTCGTTTTGCTCTGAATGGAGTTTATGAATTTGTTGAATCAGGAGCAGTTATCCCTTTTGCAAAAGCTGGTCTTGGTTATGAAACTATGAGCCGTAAAGTTACAAACAACTCAGATGGTATGTTTGTTGATGCAGGTGCTGGTGTTAAGATTCCATTTACTGATGCTATCGCACTTAAACTTGAAGCTTTATATATGTTAAAGTACAATGATAACTCAGCTGGTGATAACTGGGGAGATAGTAACTTAGCACTACTTGCTGGTCTTAACTTCTCATTTCGTAAAAAAGCTCAACCTCTTGCACCAGAACCAGTAGATGGAGATGATGATAATGATGGTGTACTAAACTCTATGGATAAATGTCCTGCAACTCCTGCTGGAAACAAAGTTGATTCAAAAGGGTGTTCAATCGTAATGGATAGAGATGATGACAATGATGGCGTTATTAACTCTATGGATAGATGTCCAACAACTCCTGCTGGGAAAAAGGTTGATGCTAATGGTTGTTGTGATAAAGATGATGACAATGACGGTGTTTTAAACTCTGTTGATAAATGTCCAACAACTCCTGCTGGTAATGAAGTAAATGTTGATGGTTGTTGTGAAATAGTTAATCTTCATGTTAAATTTAAATTTGATTCTTTTAATGTAACTCAGGACTCAGATGCAAATATTCAAGAGTTTGCTGATTTTATGAAAAGAAATTCAAACTACGATGCAAAAATAGTAGGTCACACAGATAGTACTGGTGCAGCTAACTATAACCAAGCACTTTCTGAAAAAAGAGCAACTGCAGTTAAAAATATAATTATTGATAAAGGTGTTGAATCATCAAGAGTTACATCAGAGGGTCAAGGTGAAGCATCTCCAATGACTACAAATAAAACAAGAGATGGTCGTGCCCAAAATAGAAGAATTGAAGCAAAGTTAATTAGAAAATAGATGCTTCAAATTCCATGCGTCATCTTTGCTGGTGGCAAAAGTTCTAGAATGGGAGAAGACAAATCTCTTCTCCCTTTTGGGGACTTTAAAACACTAACAGAATTTCAACTCCACAGACTAAACAAAATCTTTAAAACTGTATATATCTCTTGTAAAAATAAAAATAAATTTGATTTTGATACTAACTTTATAGAAGATATAAAAACAGATGAAGTGTTTGCTCCAACTGCTGGATTTGTAGCTATTTTTAAAGAGTTACAAGATGATAGCTTTTTTGCGATTAGTGTTGATACCCCTTTTATAAATGAAAAAATAATAAACAAAATCATTCAATCTGATAATCCACATGCCGATACGACAATAGCTACTTTAGAATCTCAGATTCAACCAATGTGTGGAATTTATCATCGTTCACTGGAAAATAAGTTTATCAATATGTTAAAAACAGACAATCATAAACTTGGATTTTTACTCAAATCTTCAAATACTACCCTTGTAAAATTTGAAGATGAAAAACCATTTTTAAATCTTAACCACCCTCATGAATATCAAGAAGCACTAACACTTATTTAATACCTCTTTGCTATAATAGTAAAAATAAAACATAAAGAGAACTAAATGAATTTAACACACCTAGATGACAACCTAAGACCAAAGATGGTAGATGTATCGGATAAAAATGCGACAACTAGAATCGCTGTGGCATCTGGAATTATAGAAGTTGGACAAGAAGCTTACGATAATGTAGTAAGCCAGAGTAATAAAAAAGGTCCTGTTCTTCAAACTGCTGTAATCGCGGCTATTATGGGAGTAAAACAAACAAGTACACTTATCCCTATGTGTCATCCATTAACTCTTAGTGGGATAAATTGTGATGTAGAAGAACTTCCTGAAGTTCCTGGATTTAAACTTACTGTTACAACAAAATTGACAGGAAAAACTGGTGTTGAGATGGAAGCTCTTACTGGTGTTAGTGTAGGACTTTTAACAATCTACGATATGCTAAAAGCAATTGATAAAGGAATGGTTTTACGCCATATACAACTTGAAGAAAAGTCAGGGGGCATAAATGGAGATTATAAACGATAGCAAACAAAAACTTGAACTTGAATATCCTTGTTCTTGGTCTTATAAACTTATAGGCTATGAAAAAGAGGCGATTGCTAAAGCTATTCATGATGTTATTCTGCAAAGAGAACATAACTTAACACATTCGAATGCAAGTAAAACTGGAAAATATGTAAGTATGAATCTTGATTTAGTTATACAAAATGAAGATGAAAGAAACTTTATTTATGAAGCCCTAAAAGCTCATCAAAATATAAAAATGGTACTCTAAGGATATATTATGGATGTAGAAAAACTTCAAAGAGATATAAAAATCTCATATGACACTAAACTTGATTCTATTGATGATAGAGTTGAAAATATTGTACAACACATAGTTGAAGAGTGGAGTATTGATGCAAATAGACTAGCTCTACACGAAATCAAAACTCTTAGTGATACAGTTTTAAGCATAGAAACTCAATCTCTTCATAATGATATTGAATCTCTATTAGCTCAAAAAGAGCAGATAGAAAGAGATCTTGAGAGAAAACGACAACTTTTACAAGAATCAAAATATCAAATCTTTGATGCGATGGAAACACAACTAGAGAGCGAAGATAAAGAGGCATTATCTAAGCTTCATCAAGTAAAACTTCAAACTATTGATATATTTGATCTTCTTAGTGAGATAGTTGAATCAGCGATAATTACTGCTCTTGAAAAAGATAAAGACTCTGAAATAAATGATACTATCCAAGAGGTTATTAAAGATATAACATATGAAGCGATTAAAGAGGGTTCACTCAATACTATTAGAGTTAGAAAAATCTTATCAACAATCCTACACTCTGCAATTGAGATTGCAGAAGCTAGCCCTGTTCAGTCACAAGAGATTTTAAGCTCAACTCTAAAAGGGATGAGAAGTGGTTTAGTTCACTCTATTGCAAGATTTAAACAAAGATTAGAGTTCATTCCGATTGAAGCAAAACATATACTTATTGAAGATTATGACACTATCATTGAAGACTTAAATCAAACAGATTCTCTTTTTTCACAAGTTGTTCAAACTCAAGCAGATGAAAGTTCTCAAGTAATTAAAGAAACACTTATTAGTATAAATAATGATATGAAATATGATTTAGAAGAGTTACTAAGAATCTCTAAAGAAACAGCTGATGTAATGAAAAAAAGATTCTCTAGCTTTGCAGCACAAGCAGTTAAAAAAGCTGATAAAGCACTTAAATCTCCAAGAGTAATTGAAGCTAAAAGAATAGGTAAACAAGCTTTATCTATTGCTAAAACTACTTTAGATACTGCAATTAAATCTGCAAAAGATGCGATTGATACTAAAAAATAAAATTAACCATTTCCACATGCCAAGATATTATTGGCATGTGGAAAAATCGTTGCTATTTAGAAAGTAAGGGATTACCATTAGGCATAGACTTACCACCTAAACTTTTAATTATTTTTACTATCTCATCATCTAATTTTTTTGTATATTCTAACTTATCTTTTTGTGTAATACCTAAAGCAAAAACCCATGAAGAGAGAGTTGGCATACCCATAACAATCTTGTTTTCACCCTTTTTTACATATATATACATTGAACAAGGTGCAAATATGCCAGCTTCTGGTATTGCATTCTCTCCATCAAAAATAGCGTAAGAATATGGAATATGACATAATGAATATGACCAAAAAGATAGAAATTCTGGCATCACATCCTCTTCATTATTGAAACTCTCTTTAATATCGTAAAAACCTGCAATAACAAAACCTTTTATCTCAAAAGCATACTCAAACTTCTCTTGAAATTCATCAAAAAAATCATCGATATCCTCTTGTTCATCAAATGGTATCTCAAAATTTATCATTGTATCTTCAGCACGACCCTTAACAGGCAAGTAACTTTTTTTACCACCTAGTTTCTCTTTAATTAAATCATCAAGAGGCTTGAAAGAGGCTATATACTCATCTCTAATAGCTTTATCATCTATCTCTAGTATATCCAACATAAGCTCTGGTGTTAAATGAGCAATAACTGTTTTCATATCTGATTTTTTTCGATAACTCAGTAGATTAAAAGGGCTAAAACCAGCAAGTCGTGGATCTTTATTTAACATAGGACGAACTACTGATTCATTCATAATTGAAGAAAAACTGATAAGACTTAAATCAGTTTTTCCAAATTTTTTCTCATAAGTATCATTTACTCTATGATGAGGATCACTTAAAAAATAACCAATTTCTTTTAAATCTTTTTTTGTAAACTCATTAAATCTTTCATCATTCTCTTCATCAAAAGTATAAACAACAACTAAGTTTTTATTATCCGATGAAGTAAAGGCATATCCACTAAGAGTAAAAATAGAAATAAGTAATATATTTATTATAAATTTCATAATTAAACCCTTATTTTAGATTATTCAATTAACTCATTAACAATATCTTCTATCATCTGTTGAGCCTCTCGTAATGGTTTAACTGCCTCTTGTTCATCAATATCTAAAGTAGTTATCCAGTTATCAACACCTAAAAAACCTAAATGCAGTTTATTTTCATCTTTTTTCTTATACATATAAAATCCACATGGAGCATAAGCACCAGCTTCAGGATGTTTTTGGGATACTGGATAGATTACATCAAATTTACAAATAGAGTAAGTATCATAAAAGTCATAAACATCATAACCTGCCTCATCAAATAACTCCTCTTTTAAATTTGCAAAATTTGGAAACATAAATCCAATCGGCTCTAATTCACCCTCAAACTCTGCTTGAAAATCCTCTTTATACTCTTCAATATCAGTTACCTCTTCCATATCTATATCTGCTTCAAATTTGATTGCAAATGACTTTTTAGGGGCTTTATCACTAAACGATGATTTTTTTAAACTCCCTTTTGGCATAGCCTTTTTAAGTGCCTTAGTAATCATATCTGCATATGCAACTAAATCTGGATCTTTTATCGGAATATCACCAGCTCTTGCCATACCAGCTAAGGTTAAAGTAGCCATATTCATACTATTTTTATCCGACCAAATAGACATAGTAAGTGGAGTTAAAACACCAAAATTAGGATATTTTTTTATAAGCTTTAACGCTAAATCATTATTCATAAATACTGCTAAATTATAAACTTTATAGTGCAGTTTTGGAAATCTTTTTCCAAATGGATTATTCATATCATTGTTAGCACTAATTTTTAAGCCAACTTCATCAAATGCAGTTGCTATACTCTTAGCAGTGATTTTACCATCACTATTATCTGTCGTATATACCTGTACACTTTGTATAGCTTTCGCACAAAGAGTTGTAGAACTAAACATTACACTAGCTACAAATGTAGCTAATAATACACTATATATTTTCTTCATTATTTTTCCTTTTTGAAACGAATCTTACAATATCACCTTTTTTAATAACTCCACCCTTTAAAGTTTTTGCAAAAATTCCTCTATCACTCTTTAAAAGAGTAGGAAGTTTTGCATCAACTTTAGCTAATGAATTACATATTGTGCAGTTTTGAGTTATCTCTAAAATCACATCTGCAACTGAAATCCTATCCCCTATATTTAAATGATAAGGATTAATATCCATTAAAATATTTTCCCCCAAAGAACCATATTTTATATCAATATTATTTTCTTTTGCTAATTTATAACTATCTATAGAAGTTAATAAAACTGATCTATTAATCTCTTTATCAAAAAATTCATCTTCACAAACACCTTGAGTTTGAAGTATAATCTCATCTCTATTTTCTCCATCTTTATTTTTAACAGAGATAAAAAGTTCTTGGACTATTCCAGAATTATTACTTAACACTAAAATTCCTCTTCAAAATTAAATCTATAATCTTCATAATCTATTTTCTCATAACTTCTTGAGTTAATATAATTTAAAATCTTATAAAATCTTGTCTCATTTGGTTCTTTATCACTATCTATAAAACCAACTTCACTAAAGATAATCTCTCCCTCATAATCAAAAAATATAGATGCTGGATAAAAATCATAACCTATCTCTTTTGCAAACTCACGGCCATTACCTATAAACTCTTTATATTTGACACTATCTTTTTCATAAACATTAATATGAATAAATATAAAATTTTTACTTATAAAAGTTTTTATTTTTTCATTTTCAAGAGTAAACTCTCTCATATTTTCACAATAACCACAGTCTGTTTTATGTAACCATACAAAAAGATGTTTTTGTGTACTTTTAGCATCATAAATAATATTATCTATATTAATTACTCTTCCAATGAGAGATACCTGAACTAACAAAACAATAAGAAAAATTTTAATCATCATTTTAATCAAGGTAAAATTAAATTATTTAATTTTACCCTTCCCTTTCCCTGTTTTACCCAAGCGACTTACCCAATTCATAAGTAATTTATCACCTTTTTTAAAATTATCACCTTTAAATTCAAATTTAAAGATAGGATTTTTAGATAGAAACTGACTTGTTGAAATATCAATTACTGTCTCACCATTAACTGTTCCAGTTAAATGAGTAATAAAATCAGCTTTTTCTCTATCACCAAATTTTTTCTCTGCTTGATTGTATGTTATCATCTCATTTTTAGCCATAGCCTTAACTTTAACGATACCTTTTTTTAATTTTGGTTTTACTTTCATAATTTTCCTTTTATTATTATTTTTTAAATATTACTAAGTAAAGGATTAACCTTCACAACCACCAAGTGCAACTTCTAAAGTTTTCTTAGCTCTATAAAGCTTCCCATCTTTACCTTCAACTATTACAGTGATTGTTCCAGACTTAGCCATTTTAATTTTAATATCATAGTTATTAACTGAGTATTTATTTATAGCATAAACACATACTGCAGCTTCTGGATTTGCATCTTGAAATACAGCTATAGTTTTAGCATCAATCTTAGTGCTAAACTTAACAGGAATAGCTCCACCATTAGCTGCAACATCTGGAGTTGTTAATTTAACACCCTCATCAATTGCATCAGTTGTACCATACATATTTTTTATAGCATCATCTACCGTATGAGCAGTCCATACCGTTGGCTTTAGTTTTCTAAAATCCTCTGCTCTTACACTAGCAGGAACTACTGCTAATGCTAAAGCACCCAAAGTTAAACTTAAAAATTTTCTTCTTTCCATTATATTTCCTTTTTTATTATTTACTTTCTTCAATCATATAATCAACTAAGAGTTTAAACTCAGCATCACTAGTACTTGCTCCACCTTTGGCTGGCATACCATTAATACCATCAATACCGTTTTTATAAACTGTATCTAAACCTTTAGCAAGAACCTCAACCCATCCATCTTTATCACCAGTTACAGGAGCACCCATACCTTCAGCACTATGACATGGCATACAGTTATCCTGATAAGATTTTAAAGTATTAAAACCTTGATCATAAGACTCTTTTTGTGGTAAATCTCTTGATACAGACATTGGAGGTAAGAAATCACTAATACCACCATTTTGAATACGAGTTACTATCGCAGACTTTTTTTGACAAT
>JAIOSY010000240.1 GCA_021107375.1 Sulfurimonas sp. | reverse complement strand
CTTGCTAAACGCTCAGGATCATCTCCTGCTTCTGCAAAACGCTCGATAAATTGACGATGTAATTTTTTAAAACTTTTAAATGTTGCAATTAACTCATGAGCATGAGGTGTAAGGACTGTACCACCACCACCTTTACCTCCAATTACTTTTTCTATAATCGGATAATCAGCGAGTTCATTCATCTGATTGATGCGTTCCCACGCTCCTTTATAACTCATTTTCATAGCTTTAGCAGAGGCATTGATAGAACCAGTCTTCTCAATCTGTTCAAGCAGTTCTATTCGTCCATTACCAAGAAAATTTTTTCCATCTTTAGTAAACCAGAAGTGTCCATCTATTTTCATAAAATAATACCTTTTTATTTATATAAAATTTACAGAAAAATTTCAACAGCTCTTTTTAAATCTTCCTTAGTGTCAATCCCAAAACCAGTGCTTGTAACTTTTACCATTGTTATTTTTTTCTGATGGTAAATTGCACGAAGTTGTTCTAACTTTTCTATATCTTCTATTGGTGCATCTTTTAGTTGGCAGAACTCATTTAAACTTTTTTTGCTAAAACCATAAATACCAATATGTCCAAAGTATTTTGCTCCACCACCTTGATTGTAAGGTATTTTAGAACGGGAAAAATAGATTGCATTATCTTTATCGTCTAAAACAACTTTTACAAGATTTGGGTCTTGGGCTGATTGGGCATTTATGGCATTATAGCAACTTCCCATTATAAAAGATTCATCTTGTTTTTGTAAATCTTTTAATTTTTTAATCAGAGATTCTACAACTTCTGGCTCAATAAAAGGCTCATCAGCTTGAACATTTATGATTAGTTCATTATCTTTAACATTTAAAATATTTGCACATTCATTTATTCTATCTGTTCCACTTTTATGTGTGGTTGAAGTGAGCATCGCTTCTATCCCATGTTCTTGGCATGTGGAGATTATAAGTTCATCATCTGCGGCAACTACCACTCTATCTAAATGTTGTACTTTTTTAGCTGTTCTAACAACCATTGGTAAGCCACCAATATCTGCTAATACTTTTTGAGGGAAACGAGTTGATGCAAGTCTTGCTGGAATAATAATCATTTAATGCCTTTGAGATATAATTACATCATTATATCTCAAAGGTGTTTAATGCTACTTTATCAGCCAGAGTCAGGTTATTGTTACAACAGTGATTCTCTGTTTTTATATGATTTTATTTCTAGTTTTAAGCCAAAAGGTAAAGTTCTAGATATTGGTGCTGGTTGTGGGATTGTAGGTTTATTAGTAGCAAGAGATAATCCTAAGGTAGAACTTGAAGCAGTAGAGAAACAAGCTGTTTTTGTAGAGTATGCAACACATAATGCAAGAGTAAATAAAATAGAATATAAACTGCATAAAAATGATTTTTTAGATTTGGATGTTGAGTATAAATATGATTATATTATCTCAAATCCACCTTTTTATCCAGATGGTGCTACAAAGAGTGATAACGAGATGTTATTTAATGCTAGGTATAATGTCAACTTACCATTAAGTGATTTTTTTAAAAAAGTAACAAAAATTTTAAAACCACATTCACATTTTATATTTTGCTATGATGCTACTCAGTTTGGTTTGATTTGTGCTGAATTAGATAAAGTAAAGTTGAGAGTAGTAGATGTTGTGTTTGTACATCCAAAAATTGATAGAGGGGCTTCATTGGTTATAATACATGCTAGAAATAATTCTAAATCACTTGTGAAAGTTTGGGAGCCTCTTATTTGTTTTGATGGAAATAAATTTACTAAAAAAGTTCAAACTATATATAAAAAAGCTGCAACACAGAGTATAAAATGTCAACTTTAATTAAAAAAGAGGGTTTCTCTTATGCTTTTAATCCTTTGGCATGTGAATCTTGTCAAGGAAAATGTTGTACTGGTGAGAGCGGTTATATATATGTTAATAAAACTGAAATAGAAAAAATAGCTAATCATTTAGAGTTAGATGTAAGAGATTTTGTAAACAAATATCTATTTAAAAAAATGTATAAATATTCAATAAAAGAGAAAAAAGTTGGGGATTCATATGAGTGTATATTTTATGATGCATTATCAAATGGGTGTACTATTTATGAGGCTCGTCCAATTCAGTGCAAAACTTTCCCATTTTGGGATTATTACAAAAAAAGAGTTGATGAATTGAAATTAGAATGTCCAGGAATTACTAATGTATAAAATATTTTTTTATCTTTTAGCCTTACTTCTTGTATTTACTGGATGTGTATCTCCTAAACCAAGTGAAGAAAATAAAAAAATAGAAAATAAAAATAAAAATAAAAATAAAAATAAAAAAGTATTTGAGCAAGAAGATACTTTAATTATGTTTGGATTACGAGCTGAACAACTTAGGGATTATAAAAGTGCATCTATAATCTTTGATAATATTTATGAAAAATCTAACAAAGTAGAGTATCTATATCGTTCTTTGCAAAACTTATTGCTTTTAAAAGAGAATGAAAAAGTGATAGAAAAAATAGATGAAGCCTTGGGTAATACTTTAGATAATTATCCTTTAATTAGATTGAAAATTATTGCATTAATTCAGTTAGGAAAAATAGATGAAGCACAACAATTAGCAATAAATTTAGTTGAAGTAAGTAAATCTGCAGATGATTATATTTTGGTTGCTGATATTTATCTTAAACAAGAGCAATATGATATAGCTGTAAAATATTTAGAGAGTGCCTATTTTCAAAATTATAATGAAAAGATACTGGATAAAATTTCAATAATTCTTTATGTTAATTTAGATAGAAAAAAAGATGCAATTGCAATGTTAGAAACTCATACTAGAGTACATAGTTGCTCAGTTTTAATATGTAAAAGATTGATAGCTTTTTATAGTAATGATGATAATCTTGATGGACTTTTATCTGTTTATATTAGATATTATCAGATAGATTCCAGTCCTGAGATTGCAAAACAAATAGTACAGCTTTATGGGTATAAAAAAGAGTACATGAAACTTATACTATTTTTGCAAATGAGTGGTAGTGATGATAAAACTTTACTTCAGTTATATGTTTCTTCAAAAAATTATGCTAAGGCTTTTCCTTTGGCTCAAAAACTTTATGAAGAAAATGGTGATATAGATTATTTCGGTGAAAGTATTATTTATGAATATGAAGTTCAAAAAAATAAAAATGATAAAAAATTTCTTAAAAGAATTTCAAATAAATTTGAAAAATTACTAGCTCAAGATAGTCGTACCTTGTATTTAAATTACTATGGATATATTTTGATTGATCATGATGTTGATATAGAAAAAGGGATGAGATATGTTAAAAAGGCTTTAAAAATAGAGCCAAATTCAGCTTATTATCTTGATTCATTAGCTTGGGGATATTATAAATTAGGAAAATGTAAAGAGTCTCTTAGTATAATCCAAAGAGTGATTACTCTTGATGGTGGAGATGACCCTGAGGTCCTTAAACATTATGAACTGATAAAAAAATGTGTAAAAAATTATAAAGGTAAAAAATAGAATGATTTTAGATGATATTATTAAAAAAACAAAAGAAGATTTAGTTAAAAGAGAGAAACAGTTTTCATTAGATTGGCTGGGTCGTTCACTTGCATATAATGCTAGAGCACCAAGGGATGTGATTCCATATCTAAAAGCTACAGAAGAAGACCCATATCGAATTATATCAGAGGTTAAAAAAGCTTCACCATCTAAGGGTGTGATAAGAGAAGATTTTGATCCATTAGCAATTGCTCAAGCTTATGAAAGAGGTGGGGCTAGTGCCATATCTATTTTAACAGAACCACATTTTTTTCAAGGTTCATTAGATTATCTTAGTGGGATAAGAAGATATGTTGGGATTCCACTTTTAAGAAAAGATTTTATAGTATCAAAATATCAGATTTTAGAAGCTGTTGTTCATGGAGCTGATTTTATACTTTTAATTGCTGCAGCTTTAAGTAAGAAAGAGTTAAAAGAGTTACTTGGATATACAAGACACTTAGGGATGGAAGCTTTAGTAGAAGTTCATGATAAGTCAGATTTAGTAAAAGCTATTTATGCTGGTAGTGATATTATTGGAATAAACCATAGAAATTTACAAACTTTTGAGATGGATATGAATCTTTGTTACGATTTAATTCCTCTTATTCCAAATGGAAAAATCATTGTTGCTGAGAGTGGAATATATGAACATGGACAATTAGAAGATTTATCTAAAGCTGGAGTTGATGCTTTTCTTGTTGGTGAATCTTTAATGCGTCAAGATGATGAGGAAGCTGCACTTAGAAAATTAAAATTTGGTTAATATTATGGCATGTGGAGATTTATTCCCACATGCCATAATATTTAAGATAAAAGTGTTTTAACACACTCGTTAATTCTTTTTCCATCAGCTTTTCCTGATAACTCTTTTGAAGCTGTTCCCATGACTTTACCCATATCTTTCATTGAAGTTGCTCCAACTTTAGTAATAATCTCTTTAATGGCAGAACTAAGCTCATCATTACTTAATTGAGCGGGTAAATATGGCATATAAAAAGAGATTTCATCAAGTTCAACTTGCACCAAATCATCACGACCAGCCTCTTTGTATTGAGTGATAGAGTCATTTCTACTTTTTACCTGTTTTTGAATAATTTTAATTATATCTTCATCATTCAACTCTTTTCTTTCATCTACTTCTATCTGTTTAAATGCACTTGTTAAAAGACGAAGGGCGTCTCTTTTTTTTGTTTCTTTTGCCTTCATCGCATTTTTTACATCTTGGTTAATTATTTCTCTTAATGTCAAAGTTAATCCTTGGAACTATTTTTGCTATAATTATAACTAAACAAAGATTACTT